>DATFWC010000676.1:0-13089 GCA_035259885.1 Xanthobacteraceae bacterium | reverse complement strand
CGTCGGGCCGATGGCCAGCGTTCCGGTGTAGCCCAGCACGATCGTGTAGCCGTCGGGCGCGCTGCGCGACACTGCCTTGGTGCCGATGGTGCCGCCGGCGCCGCCGCGGTTGTCGACCACGATCTGCTGCCCCAGCGATTCTGCGAGCTTGTCGGCGACGATGCGCGCCACGATTGTGGTGCTGCCGCCCGGCGGGAACGGCACCACCAGCGTGATGGGGCGATTGGGATAGTCCTGCGCGGCCGCCGGACCGAAGCCCGCCAGCCCAAGCAGCGCCGCGCCGGCCAGAACCTTCCACCTCATGCGAGTTTCTCCCTGGGGCCGCGCCGCTCCGCCCCTGACCGTGCGCGGCTCTCATGCTACATGGTAAAGAACCTGCGCCATGCCGCAACCGGCGCTGATCCGCAATCGCTTCATGAAGGGCCTCAGCACGGGCCGCGGCGGCGCGCTCTACGGATGACTCCCGTAGCCCGGATGAGCGAAGCGAAATCCGGGAGCGGCTTCCTCGCATATCGCTGCGCTTATGCGGGCTACGCGCGCTGACGTGGGGCGCCCCTTGTGGGCGCCCAAAAGGGGCAATCACAAGGGTTGCCGCTACGGCAAAGGCACCCTACTGCGCCCTGGCGCGCTGCGGCGCCGGCGCTTGCTTCGGCGCCCGCTTGAGTGCCGGTCCAGCCACTGGCCGCGGCGCATCCGCCGGCACGCTGACGTTGCTGCCGCCCAGCCGCGTGATCAGTTCCCCCGTGGGATAGGCGTCGGCTGGCAGGCCGAGCTTGAGCTGCGCCTGCCTGACGGCGGCGCGCGTGGTCAGGCCCAGCTTGCCGTCGGGCTTGCCCACATCATAGCCCTGCCGCGCCAGCAGGTTCTGCAGCTGCAGCACCTGGGGGGCGGTGAGCGTTGCCGGCGCGCCTCTGCCCGGATGCACGCGCGGCGCGCCGGAAAGCCGCGTCGCCAGGTAGGCGGCGGTGGTGGCGTAGACCAGCGACTGGTTCCATTCCAGGAAGGCGCCAAAATTCTCGAACGCCAGGAACGCCGGGCCGGAGCGTCCCATCGGCAGCACCAGCGACGCCGGCAGGTCGTCGTCCTGCAATGGCGCCCCGTTCGCCTGCGTCACGCCCCATTTGGCCCATTGCGACCGCGGGTGCTTGATCTTCAGGTCGGCCTCCTCCCACGGCAGGCTTTGTGGCGCGCGCACTTCCTGCAGCCAGGGCTGGCCGCGCTTCCAGCCGCCCGCCTGGGCCAGCAGGTTGGCCGTCGAGGCGATCACGTCGGGCGCGCTGTGGATGAGGTCGGCGCGGCCATCGCCGTCGTAGTCGACCGCGTATTTGAAATAGGCCGAGGGCGAGAACTGGGTCTGGCCGATCTCGCCCGCCCAGGCGCCCACCATCTGTCCCGGCGTGAGGTCGCCGCGCTGCACCACCTTCAGCGCGTAGATCAGTTCCTCGCGGAACATGTCGGGGCGGCGGCAGTCATAGGCCAGCGTCAGCACCGAGCGCAGCACCGGCAGCTTGCCGTTGTCGGCGCCGAAGTCGGTCTCCAGCGCCCAGAACGAGACGATGACCGCCGCCGGCACGCCGAACTGCTGCTCGGCGCGCGCCAGCGCCGCCGCGTGCTGCTTGAGCTTGGCGCCGCCGGTGCCGATGCGATAGCCGTCCGCCATGCGGCCGGCGAACTGCAGGAAGCTCTGCTGGAACACGCCCTGGCCGCGGTCCCGGCTGACGATGCCGGGGTCGAAGGTCACGCCGGCGAGCGCCGAATCGGCCACCTGCCGCGACACTCCCTGGCTGACCGCCTCGCGCTTGAAGTCCTCCAGCCATCGCTCGAAGCCCACGTCGTTGCGGCATGGTGCCGCCCCTGCGGCCTGCGCCAGGGCGCTGCCCACGAGAAGTGCCCAAAACCATCCGGTGATTCGTCGCATGGTGCCTGTCCGCCGCCGACTCGGTTGGGCTCAAGTTCTATATAATGAGGCGAGGGCGTAAAGGTCGTTCTCGGGCGGCGCCGCCGCCGGAACGCGGGCTTGAGCGGAAACCATGGACCGGATCACGCCGGACGCACTGCGCCTCCTCGGCGAGCTGGAGAAGAAGGTGCTCTGGCTGACGAGCTGGACCATCCATCACGCCAATCACCTGCGCGAGAGCGGCGACGGGCTGAAGGTCGGCGGGCACCAGGCCTCCTCGGCCTCGCTCGCCACCATCATGACGGCGCTCTACTTCCAGGCGCTGCGGCCACAGGACCGCGTGGCGGTGAAGCCGCATGCCAGCCCCAATTTCCACGCCATCCAGTACCTCCTCGGCCGCCAGACGCGCGAGAAGCTGGAAAGCTTCCGCGGCTACAAGGGCGCGCAGAGCTATCCGTCGCGCACGAAGGACGCCGACGACGTTGATTTTTCCACCGGCTCGGTGGGCCTCGGCGTGGCGCAGACGCTGTTCTCCTCGCTGGTGCAGGACTACGTGCGCGCGCATGGCTGGGGGTCCGGGCCGGAAGGCCGCATGATCGCGCTGGTCGGCGACGCCGAGCTCGACGAGGGCAACATTTTCGAGGCGATGCTCGAAGGCTGGAAGCAGGGCCTGCGAAACTGCTGGTGGATCATCGACTACAACCGCCAGAGCCTCGACGCCGTCATCCGCGAAGGCTTATGGGCACGCTACGAGGCGCTGTTCCGCGCCTTCGGCTGGGACGTGGTCATCCTCAAATACGGCTCGCTGCTGCAGCAGGCGTTCGGCGAGCCCGGCGGCGAGCGGCTGCGCGACTGGATCGACAATTGTCCCAACCAGCTCTACTCGGCGCTGGTGTTCCAGGGCGGCGCCGCCTGGCGCCGCCGCCTCAACGACGAGATCGGCGACCAGGGCGACGTGACGCGGCTGATCGAGCGGCGCTCCGACGACGAGCTGGCGCGGCTGATGACCAACCTGGCCGGGCACGACCTGCCGTCGCTGCTCGCGGCCTTCGGCCAGGTCGATCACGACCGCCCGATCTGCTTCATCTGCTACACCATCAAGGGGTTCGGGCTGCCGTTCGCCGGCCACAAGGACAACCACGCCGGCCTGATGACGCCGGCGCAGATGGAAAGCTTTCGCCAGGCGATGCGCATCCGCCCCGGCCACGAGTGGGACCTGTTCGAGGGCCTGAGCGTCGCGCCGGAAGCGATCCAAAAGTTTCTCGATCGCGTGCCGTTCGCGCGCCGCGCCGCGCCGCGCACGGTGCCTGCAATCGCGGTGCCGGACAGGCTCGATGTGGCGATCCAGCCGACGATGTCGACCCAGACCGGCTTCGGCGCCATCCTCAACGAGCTCGGCAAGCAGGAGACAGGCCTGGCGCAGCGCATCGTCACCACGTCGCCGGACGTCACCGTCTCGACCAACCTCGGCGGCTGGGTCAACCGGCGCTCGCTGTTCGCGCGCGAGGCGATGGCTGACACGTTCAAGAGCGAGCGCATCCCGTCGACCTTCAGCTGGGAGTTCTCACCCAAGGGCCAGCACATCGAGCTCGGCATCGCGGAGAACAATCTGTTCGTCCTCTTGTCCGCGCTCGGCCTGTCGCACGCCATCAACGGCGAACGGCTGCTGCCGATCGGCACGCTGTACGATCCGTTCATCGCCCGCGGGCTCGATGCGCTGAACTACGCCTGCTACCAGGATGCGCGGTTCGTCCTGGTGGCGACGCCGTCGGGCATCACGCTGGCGCCGGAAGGCGGGGCGCATCAGTCCATCGCCCAGCCGCTCATCGGGCTGGCGCAGGACGGCCTGGCAGCGTTCGAGCCCGCCTTCGTCGACGAGCTCGCCATCATCCTCGCCTTCGCGTTCGCCTACATCCAGAAGGACGGCGAGGCCAATGCCTCGGAGCGCACCTGGCTGCGCGACGAGACCGGCGGCTCGGTCTATCTGCGCCTGTCGACGCGGCCGATCGAGCAGCCGCGCCGCGCCATGACGCCGGAGCTGCGCCAGGACATCATCGACGGCGGCTACTGGCTGCGGCCACCCGGGCCCAACAGCCAGGTCGTCGTCGCCTACACGGGGGCGGTGGCGCCGGAAGCCATCCAGGCGGTCGGCCTGATGGCGGAGGATCGCCGCGACGTCGGGCTGCTCGCCGTCACGTCGGCCGACCGGCTCAATGCCGGCTGGACGGCGGCGCAGCGCGCGCGCGAGCGCGGCCTGGTGCATGCGCGCTCGCACATCGAGCGGCTGCTCGATGCGGTGCCGTCGCATTGCGGTCTTGTGACCGTATTGGACGGCCACCCGGCGACGCTGGCCTGGCTCGGCGCCGTGCGCGGCCATCGCGCGCGTTCGCTCGGCGTCGAGCATTTCGGCCAGACCGGCTCGATTGCCGAGCTCTACCGCCACTACGGCATCGACGCCGATGCCATCGTGGCGGCCGCGCAGGCGATCGCGCCGGGCAAGCCGATCCGCTATTTGCGGGCCATGGGATGAGACAGGAGATGGCTCTATTCGTCGTGCGCGGGCCTGACCCGCGCATCCATCAAAAAAGCATTTGATCCGGGGCCCGGCAATGACCCAGAGAATCATGTCGGGATGAGACAACGGAGGTCTTGGTGCGTCGGGGATTTTTGACTGTTTATGCCATCGCGACATCGTTGGTCGTCGCCGCCGCCACCAGCGTCCTGGCGGCCGAGTATCCGATCCGGCCGGTCAGCCTCGTCGTGGCGTTCACGCCCGGCGGCCCGAGCGACGTGATCGCGCGCATTCTCGGTAGGCGGCTGCACGAGCTGCTGGGACAGCCCTTCATCATCGAGAACCGTCCCGGCGCCGGCGGCAACATCGCGGCTGAAGCGGTCGCCGCGGCGGCGCCCGACGGCTACACGCTGCTGATGGGCAACAACAGCATCCTCGCCACCAATGCCAGCCTGTACAAGAAGCTCAACTACGATCCGGAGAAGGATTTCGAGCCGATCAGCCTCATCGGCACGCAGGCGAACATCCTGGTGGTCAATCCGGCGCTGCCGGTGAACAACATGGCCGAGCTGATCGCGCTCGCCCGGGCCAAGCCCGGGCAGCTCAACTTCGCCTCCTCCGGTCACGGCGCGGCGGCGCATCTCGCCGGCGAGCTGTTCAAGACCGAGGCGAAGGTCGACATCGTGCACGTCGCCTACAAGGGCGCAGCGCCCGCCCTACAGGACGTCGTCGCCGGGCACGTGCACATGATGTTCGCCACCGCGGCGTCCGCCGTCGGCCTCATCCGCGACGGCAAGGTGCGCGCGCTCGCCGTTACCACGCCCAAGCGCACCGCGATCCTGCCCGAGATCCCCACGGTCGCCGAACTCGGCATTCCAGGTTTCGACGCCAACACCTGGCACGGCCTGGTGGCGCCCGCCGGCGCCTCGAGCGAAGTGATCGGCACGATGCACTTCGCCGTCGTCACGGCGCTCAATGATCCCGACGTGCGCAAGTCCCTCATGGATCTCGGCGTCGACGTGGTCGGCAGCACGCCCAAGGAGTTCGACGCCTATATCAAGGCCGAGATCCCGAAATGGTCCGCAGTCGTGAAGGCCTCGGGCGCGCGGCTGGATTGATGCCCGCCGCCCGGCTCGTTTGATTGCGGACCGGCAGCGCGCTCGACGGATGCTGCGACCGCCCGCGATGCCGGGCCAGCATGGCAGCTATCTTGGCTGCCAGCAGCCATCCGTGGGCTGGACGGACGGCCTGATCCGAGGCGATCATTGCGGCGTGTCGAACGCAGGACAACAAGGCGTCGAGGGAGGATCACGATGCTGAGGATGCTGGCCGCCGCGGCCATCGCGGCGGCGTGTTGCGCGAGTCTGCCGGCGGGTGCCGCCGACTATCCCACCAAGCCGATCACGCTGATCATCGGTTTCGCGCCGGGCGGGCCGAGCGACGTGCTGGCGCGCATTCTGACGCGCAAGATGGAAGAGGTCGTCAAGCAGCCGTTCGTGATCGAGAACCGCCCCGGCGCCGGCGGCAGCATCGCCGGCGCGGCGGTCGCCCGCGCCACGCCCGACGGCTACACGATCCTGCTTGGCACGGGCAGCCTGCTCGCCATCAACGTGAGCCTGTACAAGAACCTCGGCTACGATCCGGAAAAGGATTTTGAGCCGATCACGCTCATCGGCACGCAGACCAACGTGCTCTACACGCATCCTTCCGTGCCGGCGAAGACTCTTGGGGAGCTGATCGACTATGCCAAGGCCAACCCGGGAAAGCTGTCGTTCGGCTCCGGCGGCAACGGCACGCCGGCGCATCTCGCCGGCGAGCTCCTCAAGATCGAGGCCAAGATCGACATGGCGCATGTGCCGTTCCGCGGCACCGGGCCGGCGCTGCAGAACGTGATCGCCGGCCATGTGCCCATGGCGTTCAATCCGCCGCCGCCGCTGCTTCCCCACATCCAGAGCGGCGCGATCCGGGCGATCGCTGTCACCACGCTCAAGCGCACCGCAGCCTTGCCCGACGTGCCCACCATCGCGGAGCGCGGCTTCCCCGGCTTCGACGCAACCACGTGGCATGCCCTGGTGGCGCCGGCCGGCACGCCCAGGGAGATTACGGCGGCGCTCAATCGCGCCGCCGTCGCGGCGTTGACCGATCCCGAAGGGCGCAAGGCGCTGACCGAGCTCGGCGTCGACGTGGTCGGCAGCACGCCGGAGGAATTGCGCGAATACATCAAGTCGGAAATCCCCAAATGGGCCACCATCGTGAAGGCCTCCGGCGCCAAGATGGAGTAAGGCTCCGTAGGGTGGGTTGAGGCGCTTTGCACAGCATTACAATCGTGTCGCAGCGCTGCGCGCCGAAACCCACCATTCGGCCGTAATGGTGGGTTTCGGCGCGAAATGCCGTGGTTCTGTTCGCGCTCCGAGCACTGCGCCTCAACCCACCCTACGAATCGGCGACGTCAAAACAGCTTGAGCTGCTTATCGTCCGGCTTGCGCCGCAGGTGCTGGTTGCGCTGGTGTTTCGTCAGCTCGCTCTCGATGTCGGCGAGGAACGGCGAGGGAGCGAGCTGCCGCACCCGGCCGCGCCAGTGCCGCGCCAGTGCGCGGCTGAGGAACAACGAGTCTTTCGCGCGCGTCATGCCGACATAGAACAGCCGGCGCTCTTCCGCGATGGTCGCGTCGTCGGGGTCGCCCCAGTGCAGCGGCAGCAGCCCGTCCTCCAGCCCGACGATGAAGACGACGGCAAACTCCAGGCCCTTGGCGGCGTGCAGCGTGAGCAGCGAAACGCTGTCGGCGCGGTCCTCGAAAAAATCTGCCTCGCTGGCCACCGCGACCGCATCGAGGAACCGCCCCCGGTCGGGACCGTGCATCTCCGCGAGCGTGGTGAGCCGTCGCAACGCGGTGTCGATTGCCGCCGCGTCGATGCCATCGGCCGCGACCGCGCGCGGCACCGCGTCGCGAAACTGCGCGGCCAGCGGCCCGTCGCTGCTGTCGTCGAGCTGGCGCAGCAGCGCCTGCACGGCGGGATCGTCGGCGAGCCGGCTGTGGGCATTGCTCTTGAACGGAATCCCCGAGCGGGCGAACGCCTCGCGCAACGCCGTCGCTTGCGCTTCGGTCCGGTGCAGCACGGCGATGTCGGCAAAGGACAGGTTGGCGCCGCTGCGCCCGGCGCGGCCGCTGTCGATCGAGAAGAACGTGTGGCCGCCCAAAAGTCCTTCGATGGTCTGGATGATGAACTCGGCTTCCGCGCGCTCGGTCGGCGCCGTGTGGATGGTAATGTGCTCGTGCATGTCGCGCACGATGGTGGCGATGCCGGCGTCCGAAACGCTGATGATCTGCGATGACGCCGCCACGATGGTGCCGCTCGAGCGATAGTTGCGCCGCAGGCTGACGACGGCGGGTTCGTAGTCGTGCCGGAACCGCTCGAAGCACGAGGAGTCGGCGCCGCGAAAACCGTAGATCGCCTGGTTGGCGTCGCCGATGACGCAGAGGTTGCCGCGCGGCGGCGCCAGCCGCGTGAGCAGCCCGTACTGCTGCTCGTCCGTGTCCTGGAACTCGTCGACCGAGATCCAGCGAAAGCGCTCGCGGTAGTGCGCCGCAAGGCCGTTGTCCAGGGCGCGCAGCGCCAGCGCGATGACGTCGTCGAAATCGATCCAGTCGCGCAGCGCCAGCACCTGGGCATAAGCCGCCAGCGCGGCCTCCTGGTCGGCCGCGATGGGCGTTTGCGTGCGCTTGGCCTTGGAGATCGCGCGCAGCAGCCGCTGTGCGCGCACCGAAGCGATGTTCAGCTTGGCCGCCAGCGCGTCGGCGCGCTCGGCCTCGCCGGCGATGCGAAAGCCGCGCTGCAGGCCGGCGGCGTCCGGATGCTCGCGCAGGATGGTCAACCCGAGCGAATGGAACGTGTGGATCGGCACGCGCCTGGCAGCGTCGGGGATGAGCTGCGCCAGCCGTTCGCGCAGCTCGGCGGCGGCGCGGCGGGTGAATGTGATGGCGAGGCAGTTTTCCGCCGCCATGCCGCGCTCCGCCACCAGGTGCGCGATCCGGTGCGTGAGCGCGCGGGTTTTCCCGGAGCCTGGGCCGGCGGCGATCAGCAGCGGGCCATCGACAATCTCCGCCGCGGCGCGCTGGTCGGGGTCGAGCGCGGCGAGGATATTTTGCTCAGGCGCAGCGGGCTCCGCGATCTCAAGCGGTAATGTGCTCGGCGGGCCAACAAACTCCACCTCCCCCTGCAAGGGGGAGGTCGGCGCCGAAGGCGCCGGGTGGGGGTCCATTGCCGAGTCGAGAAGACCCCGACCCGACCCCTGCGCGGTCCACCTCCCCCTTTCAGGGGGAGGTGGACCAGGCGGCACACGCGGTGCTGCCGCCTTCGTCCGCTTCGCCATCGGCGCGTCGAACAACAGCCCGCCGCGGCGCTCGAGCTCGCCGTCGTGGAACAGCCGGATCACGCCGTATTCGCCGTCGTAGCCGGGATCGCGGATCACTTGTCCGGCGCGCAGGCGCCCGACCGCTTCCGCCAGCAGCGACGAGCCGGCGCGCCCGATGTCCTCGACCGGCACCTCCTGCAGCAGCGCCAGTTCCGGGCCGAGCGACGCGAGCACCCGGTTGTAGCCCTGCTCGACCGTCTTGGTGGCGGCGCCGCTTTGCGTGATCTCCGAAAGAATTTCCGGCAGCGGCACCAGGTTGGACACGCTGCCGGCGGTGGCTGGCGGCTGCGCCTCGGCTTCGCTGCGGTCGGCCAGCGCCTCGACCCGGTGCTCGACCCCGACGGTCACCGGCGCACCGCACGCCGGGCAGCGGCCGCCATGGGCGAGCGTCTCCGTCGGGGTCAGCCGCACGCCGCATTTCCGGTGACCGTCGAGGTGGTACTTGCCTTCGTCGGGGAAGAACTCGACGGTGCCGACATAGCCCTCGCCCGTCTCCAGCGCGCGGCGGATGGCGAAATAGTCGGGATCGCAGTCGAACGTCGTGGCCTCGCGGCCGAGCTTTCCCGGCGAATGCGCGTCGGAGTTCGAGGTCAGCCGGTAACGATCGAGCATCGACAGCCGCCAGTTCATCGGCGGATCGGACGACAGGCCGGTCTCGACCGCAAAGATGTGGTCGGCGAGATCGCCGTAGCAGTCGGTGATCGAGTCGAAGCCGGACTGCGAGCCGAGCGCCGCGAACCACGGCGTCCAGATATGCGCCGGCACCAGGTAGGCGTCCGGGCTCGACTCCAGCGTGATCTCCAGCAGGTCGCGCGAGTCGAGGCCAAGGATCGGCCGCCCGTCGGACGCGATGTTGCCGATGCGCGCCAGCCGCGCCGAGATGCGCTCCACGGTGGCGAGGTCGGGCGCGTAGATCAGGTGATGGATTTTCCGCGTCCGTTCGGCTTTCTTGTAGATCGTGGAGATCTCGACCTCGAGAAGGAACCGCACCGGCCGCCGGCACGCCGCCGGCAGCTTTTCCGCGACCGCCGTCTCGATATCGTCGCGGAGACGGAACAGCCCGGGCTCGGCCGGCACCAGCTTTTGCCTGAGTTCCGCCGCCCAGGCCGGATGGGTGAAGTCGCCGGTGGCGACCACCCCGATGCCCTTGCGGGCGGCCCAGTACGCCAGGTGCTCGAGATCGAGATCCCGGCTGGTCGCCCGCGAGTATTTGGAATGAACGTGCAGGTCCGCATGGAAGCGCATGGTGGCCACCCGTGCCGGCTTGCAGAATCACCGGCAAGCATCGCGCCGCCCGTGCAACATGTTCAATCGCGTGCCATAGAAAGCCTGTGGATAGCCCCTCACGAGGACCCGTCATGCCGATGAACAAGCCGCATCTGGAATTCCACAAGGTCGACATGGCAGAGGGCTGGGTGACGCCGCCCGGCTACCCCGCCGGCATCCAGCAGAAGATTCTGGCCAGCGACCTCGACGAGACGCGCAAGATGGGCAGCCGCACCCGGCTGTTGCGCTTCGCGCCCGGCGTCTACACCACCAGCCCGTTCGTGCACGACCATTGGGAGGAGGTCTATCTGTTGTCCGGCGACCTCATCGTCGGCAATGATGCGCAGGGGCAGGGCGGCGAGAGTTTTGCGGCCCCCACCTATGCCTGCCGCCCGCCGGGCGTCCACCACGGGCCTTTCAGGTCCAGCTACGGCTGCATGCTGTTCGAGATCCATTACTACGACGAGAGCAAGCCATGAGCGTGCTGGCGGCTGAGATCGAGACCCGGCCGCTGCTGCGCCCGTTCCTGGCGGCGCAGGCGCAGTTTGCCGCCGGCAGCGACAGCCCGCGCGCGTTCCTCGAGCGCTGCCTGCAGGCGTGCGACGCTTGGGAGCCGAAGATCGGCGCCTTCGTCAACGTCAACGTCGCCGGTGCCCGCGCCGCCGCCGATGCCTCGACGCAACGCTGGCGCGACGGCCGGCCGCTGTCGGCGATCGACGGCATGCCGCTCGGCATCAAGGACATCATCGAGACCATCGACATGCCGACCGAGAACGGCTCGCCGCTCTATGTCGGCTGGCGCTCGGATCGCGACGCGGCGAGCGTCGTGGCGCTGCGCGAGGCCGGGGCCGTCATTCTGGCCAAGACCGTCACCACCGAGTTCGCCGCCCGCGAGCCGCGCGGCACGCGCAATCCCTGGGATCTGTCGCGCACGCCCGGCGGCTCGAGCAGCGGCTCGGCCGCCGCGGTGGCCACCGGCATGGTCAGCGCCGCGCTCGGCACCCAGGTGCTCGGCTCGACCATCCGGCCGGCGAGCTTTTGCGGCTGCTACGGGTTCAAGCCCACGCTCGGTGCGCTCAACCGCGGCGGCAGCCATGACAACCTGAGCCAGAGCTGCACCGGCATGCTCGCAGCCGACCTCGGCGACGCCTGGCAGGTCGCGCGCGAGATCGCGGTGCGTGCCGGCGGCGATCCCGGCTATCCTGGCCTGAACGGGCCGGACCAGGCGCCGCCGCCGCACCAGCCGCAGCGCCTGGCCGCGCTGGAGACGCCGGGCTGGCGGGTGGCCGAGCCAGGCGCCAGGCAGCACATGGCGGAGACCATCGCGCGGCTGACGGCCGCCGGCGTCGAGGTGCTGACGCGCGCCGGCAACGACAAGGTCGCGGCCGCGGACGAGGCGATCGCCGACGCGAATTCCATCTCCGGGCGCATCAACGATTGGGAAGGGCGCTGGCCGCTCAACACCTATCGCGACCGGGACGTCGGCAAGCTGAGCACGCCGGCGCGCGAACGCCTGGCCCGCGCCGAGGCGATGAACCTCGACGATTATCGCGCGCTGATCCACCAGCGCGACAGCATCCGCCAGGCCTATGCCGCGCTCGCGGCCCATTGCGACGGCTGCATCACGCTGTCGGCGCCCGGGCCGGCGCCGCTCGGCCTCGCCTCCACCGGCGATGCCTCGTTCGCGGTTTCGGCTTCCTTGCTCGGGGTGCCGGCGATCTCGCTGCCGCTGTTCCGGCTCGACGGCCTCCCGCTCGGCCTGCAGGTGATGGGGTTCGCGCATGGCGATGCGGCGGCGTTTGCGGCCGCCGCGTGGATCGAGCGCACGCTCTCCTGACATTCGACTCGTCATGCGCGTGCCCTCGGATCAAGTCCGAGGGCACGCTTGACCCGCGCATCCATGAAGAATGTAGAGTCGGCTTGATACGATCGATTGCCGGGTCCCCCAGACGTGATCCGGGGTCGGCAATGACGAATGTGGCTGCTCCAAGGTGATTGCCGTGAAGCTCGCCGTGCCGGACATGATCTCCAACTCGTATTTTCCGGCGATCGCCGCCATCGAGCTCGGCTTCTTCCGCCGGCAGGGGCTCGACGTCACGCTCGAGATGATCTTTCCGGTCGACAAGGCCTACGCGGCGCTGCGCGACGGCGCCGTGGATTTCGTCGGCGGCTCGGCGCACTCGGCGCTGGCCGCCTTTCCGGAATGGCGGGGAGTCAAGCTCCTGTGCGCCCAGGCGCAGGGGATGTACTGGTTCCTGGTCATGCATGCGGATCTCGCCGCGCAGCGCGGCGACGTCAGCGTGGTGAAGGGGCGCAGCATCGGGGCCGCGCCGTGGGTCGAGATGGGCCTGCGCGGCCTGCTGGCCGAAGCCGGCATCGATGTGGCGCGCGACCGGGTGACGATCGCGCCGGTGCCGGGCACTGCCGGCGCCGGCGTCAACTTCGGCGTCACCGCCGCCCGCGCCCTGGAGGAGCGCAAGATCGACGGTTTTTGGGCCAACGGCATGGGCGCCGAGGTGGCGGTGCGGCGCGGCGTCGGCACGGTTGTGCTCGACGTGCGGCGCGGCGACGGCCCGAAAGAGTGCTTCAACTACACCATGGCAGCGCTGGCCGCGACCGAGCGCCTGATCGACCGCGCGCCCGACCAGGCGGCCGCCGCCATTCGCGCCATCGTGCAGACCCAGCGCGCGCTCGCGCAGGACGTTACGCTGGCGACCCAGGTGGGCGAAAAACTGTTTCCGCCCTCCGAGGCGGCGCTGATCGCCGAGCTGATCCGGCGCGACCTGCCGTTCTACGATGCCGCCATCTCACGAACTTTTGTCGCCGGCATGAACCAGTTCGCCCGCCAGATGGGTATTCTCAAGGGCGACGTTGCCTATGACGGGGTTGTTGCCGCCCGGTTCACCCCTATGTGGACGGCGTGATCGATCGAAGGGAGAGGGACACCATGGGCGTTCTCATCGATGGTCAATGGCGCGACGAGGAGCTCCCCGTCGAATA
>DATFWC010000675.1:0-4270 GCA_035259885.1 Xanthobacteraceae bacterium | reverse complement strand
CAGGCGGGATTCTGCGGATCGACCAGCGAACCGTAGAACGCCACGCCCGCCTTGAGGTTCGGGCTGTGCGCGGCGTATTCCCACACGGTGCGGCCGCCGCGGCAGAACCCGATGATGCCGAGGCGGTCGGTGTTCGCGCCTGGCGATTTCGCCCATTGCACCGTGGCGTCGAGATCGGACATGAGTTCGGAATCGGGCTTGCTGTTCACCAGCGGCATGAGCTGCGGAATCTCGGTGATCTTGGTCAGGTCGACGCCCTTGCGGAAATAGTAGTCGGGCGCAACCGCCAGCGCGCCGAGTTTGCCCAGGCGCCGCGTGACGTCCTTGATGTATTCGTGGAGGCCGAAAACCTCCATCGCCACCAGCACGACCGGCGGGTTCTGGGCATTGGCCGGCTTGGCGTAATAGACCGGCATCTCGCCGTCTGCGACCTTGACCTTGGCGTCGCCGGCGGAGAGCCCGCTCGTATCGGTACGGATGGCTTCCGCCCGCACCGGGCCGGCGGCAAGCGTGTAGCCGGCGGCGGCCGCGGCCGACGCCGTCATGAAGAAACCGCGCCGCGACAGCGGGTCGGTCTGGTGCGCCAGGCCCTCGATGTCGGATGCGAGTTTTTGCTGTGACGCGGGCATCATCTACTCCTGTTGCATTGGGGCGCCCCCGCGGCGAACGCCGCATGGCGCGCATTATTGCCGCGCAGGAATGACCTATCCAAGACGGATGGGGAACGCCGGGGCGCATCGGCTCTACACAAAAGCGTGTTCGCGCGGCGGCCTGCTTCACGGCTCCGAGTCCTATGGCGCGCCGGTGTGCCGCCGCTATAGTGAGACGCTCACAACCGAAGGGAGGGCCGGATGCCGGAAGTCGTCGTCTATGCGCTGGGCGGACGTTCGCTCGACCAGAAGCGCGCCCTGATGAAGGACATCACCGAGGCGGTGGTGAAGAATTTTTCGGTGCCGCCCGAGGCCGTGGTGGTCACGCTGGTCGAGAGCGAGAAGCAGGCCAAGATGAAGGGCGGCGTCCTGTTCAGCGAGATGGGGCAGCGCTAGCGGTTTCCCTCCGGCGCCGACCCTCACGCGGCCCAGCCTGTTGCTGCGGCCAGTTCCCGCGTCTCTACATCATGGCAAGGCTGTCGTGCGCCGCCAGCTCCAGCGCAGCGGTGGCGCGATGGCGCCGTCGCGGTGGCGTCCTCCGGCGCCGGCGGCAAACCACGCCGCGGCGGCACCGGCCGCGAGCGATGCCGCCGTCATGAAGCCGAGCAGCACCGAGGTCACCCGCGCGCGCCGCGCCGCCTGGCGCGCCTGGGCGACGACTTCGTTCACGCGCCGCTCGGCATCGGCCGGGGCGAGCCCGGTGCGCGCCGCCACCAGACGCGCCAGATAGGCGCGATCCTCGGCCGCCATGTCGCGCCGGCCCATGCCGGTCATCATGATGCGGGCTGCTTCCGAGCGCGCCTCGGGATCGGCTTGCGCCGGCTGCCGGTCGGTGCGGAACAGGCGATCGAGTTCGTAGCTCAGGAAGGCCGGCTCGCCGTTGGCCGGCCGCATCACGGTCGTGCTGCCGGCACCGATCGCACTGATGGCGGTGGCGGTGGCCCAGGTGAGGAACGCGCCGAGCACGATGGCCAGCGCCCACACGAGGAGGCCGTGGGCGCCGTCGCGGAATTCCACTTCGTCGGGGTTGGTCGACCACGTCGATCGCACGCGCCCCGCCAGATAGCCGCCGAGCGCAAAACTGGCGAGCGCGGTGACCAGCAGCCACAGGCCGGAGAGCAGCACGAGCCACACGGACGTGTCGCGCCAGGTCGGCGAAGGCGAGGCGGTGATCATTCCGATCGCAGCGGCGAACGTCATCAGCACCAGCCAGGTGGCGGCGGCCGCGACGGCGCCGGCAAACACCGGACCCCAATGGATGTAGGACAGCGGCCCGCCGGGTATCGGCACGGGCCCTTCGCCCGGCACGGCAGGCGACGGTGTTGCGAGATCGGTCATGGCGGTGATCCTCGCGGCTCTAGCGAAGGCCGAGGAATGAGAGGATGAACATGATCACGACGATCAGGCCAATCAGATAGATGATGCCGTTCATTGTCGCCTCCTGACGGCTCCGGTGACGCCTCCGTTGAGGCTGTGAACGAGCAGGGAACGTTCGGCGAAAGGCGAAGGTTCCGACACTGGCGGAGACGATGGCGCAGGGGCGGCGGAACGGCACCGGCCATTCACGCGTTTCTGTTGGGAACAAGACTCTTTGCGGTTCGCGCGTCGGAGCGACGTGTGGCCGTGCCCCCGCGAAGGGTGACATGTCGTCGGTGTCGATCGAGGGTCGCTTCGCGCATCTGCGGCATCTGTTTGGCCGTCTCGGCACAACGGCGGATCGGCCGCCGCCGCCCGCGCGCCCCATGGCCGATCCGCGTATCGCCGTCACCGTCACGTTGCTGCTCGTCATTACGACGGCGGCGACGTGGCCGCGATCGCCGCGGCCTGGAGCGGCCGCCGCAAAGCCCGAGGACGCCGCCGCCGATGCGGCCGCAGTGCCGGCGGGGCCGGTGCGGATCGTCGGCGCAAGCCCGCGCGGCGACAATTGCAGCGAACAGGTGTGGCCCTACATCGAGCGGCGCTGCCTCACGCGCGCCCACCGGCCGCAGCGGCAGGCACAGGCCGCTGCACCCGAAGCCGGCGCCGCCGCCGGCGCAGGCGCGCGCGAGCGCGCGACCGTCGGAGCCGCGCCAGGCGAGCCCATCCTTCCGCAGCGCGATACCGGACAGGCGAGGTCACGCGTGGCCACCGCGCATCTGGCGATGCCGCGGCCGCGGTTCGATCCGATGGAGCCGGTGCTGTCGGAAAGCGCGAGCGACGGGCTCCGGCTCGACGAGCCGCCGCGCCGCCGCGGGCGCCGCGCGCATCGCTTCCGCCACCGCCACCACGGCGGCGGATTCTTTTTCCCGTTCCGGTTTTGAGGCGAGTGGCGTCGCGCGCGACGTTCGTTGCGCTTACACGATCATCGGCGCCTCCGCCGCCGTGGTCAGGAGCGCGAGCATCCGTTGCGTGTCGGGGCTCATCGCCGGGCGCGCGCGCGGCTCAGTGATGCGCAACGCCAGCCGCCAGGCCAGCCAGAAGGTGCCAACCCACAGGACGAAGAAAATCGGAATGGTGACACTGCTCGGATAGAAACGTTCGAGTGCCAGACAGATCGTGACGTTCGCGACCTGACCGACGATTGCGAGCACGATGAAAGCCGCAAGCAGTCCCATTTCTGTCCTCCCAGGGTTCGACATCACGGGCGGACGCTAGCTTGGGCGCCCGTGGGGCGAACTGCGGCACGCCGTTGCGCGGACGAAATGTCGCGCGCGAGCGCGGCGCGGCCGGGAGGCGGGCGCGAGTGGCAGGCCCCTTACGCCGCACGTCGTCCCACGTCGCGGGCCCGATAGGTGTCCTGGATGCGCGACAAGAAGAAACGGTCCTTGGACTCGGCGCGGAGAAATTCGTCGGCAATGCTCTCCGGCACCGTGTCGTAGACGGCGATGCGGCCGCTCATGAACGCGACCGTGAGCCGCCACGTGCGCGGCTCGTAGGAAAAGGCGCGGATAATCTGTGGCAACATGGTGCAATAACGCGAATGCGGCGGATTGGTTCGCGCCCCCGTCACGACACATGTGCGTCAGGGCCCGGACGCGTGGCGGCGCGGGCGCGGCACGCGTCCGAAGCAATGCGGGGCATGTGACCCATGCGTCCGCCGCGCAGCCGGGAACCGCCGGGGGCCATCCGGCAAGTCCTTTGGCCATCGCGCCAATTTCTCAAGTTTCGCGGCCAACCGCTTGATTTGACTCCGGTCAACATGGTCCCGAGCAGGCTCGCGGGCGCCGCGGGGCTGTCATTGCATCGTCATCCGCCGCCGTTCTGCCGGCCTGGCTCGGTCGAGGGACCGCCGCTGCGTGGCCACGAGCCGGCCGCATTGATGCCCCGCCGCCGTGGTCCGGTTTGGTTAAGGCCACCCGCGCGACCCTCTTGAGCGAGTCGCGCGGGTGCTTTACAGGGGGGACGGGAGGGGGAACATGCCTGCAAGCGACACCTTCGCGCGCCTAGGCCTCATTGCTGCTGTCACTGTGGTGGTCGGCATCAGCACGCTTGGCCCCTTGCTGCGGCAGGGCCCGCAGCCGGAAGGCAAGCTCGTGGCCTTGGCGGCGGTCGTGCCTCCGGCGCCCAGCTTCGCGCGGGGCGATCGTTCGACTGGTCTGGGCGTGCCGGCGCCAGACGACAGATTGACCGGCATGGCCGTG
>DATFWC010000674.1:0-8224 GCA_035259885.1 Xanthobacteraceae bacterium | reverse complement strand
CCGACGACTTTCCTGCTGCGCCTCGGCCTGATCGCTCTCACGCTCCTGGTGTGGGAGGGGCTGGTCCGCCTGTTCGCGATCCCGGCGTTCATTCTGCCGGCGCCCACCGCCATCTTCATGGCGCTCTATCGCGGCTTTGCGTCGTCGCTCTATCTCGACCACATGTGGATCACGCTGACCGAAACTCTCATGGGCTTCGTGCTCGGCTCGGTGCTCGCCTTCGCGCTCGGCATCGCCGTGGCGCTCAGCCGGCGCGTCGAGTACTTCCTCTATCCCTTCATCATCATGTTCCAGGCCATGCCGAAGGTGGCGCTGGCGCCGCTCATTATCATCTGGTTCGGCATCGGCCTGTTGTCGAAGGTGGTCAGCGCCGCGCTGGTGGCCTTCTTCCCGCTGATGGTCAATACCATCGTCGGCCTGCGCTCGGCCGAGGAGGACCGCGTCAACCTGATGCGCTCGCTCGCCGCCACGCGTGGCCAGATCTTCTGGATGCTGCAGCTTCCCAACGCGCTGCCCTATATCTTCGCCGGGCTCGAGATCGCGATGATCTTCGCGCTCATTGGCGCCATCGTCGCCGAGTTCGTCGGCGCCCAGTCCGGTCTCGGCATGCTCATGCAGAGCATGAACTTCACCATGGACGTGGCCGGCCAGTTCTCAATCCTGCTCATCCTGTCCGCTGTCGGCCTGTTGCTCAACAGCATCGTCAATGAGGTGCGCCGTCGCGTACTGTTCTGGGACCCGTCGCAGAAGCTCGACGTCGCCAGCCCAGCCAAGAAGGGAGGAACGCCATGAGAGGAAAAATCGCGTCCGCTGCGCTCTGTGCCGTCGTTCTGGCCGCAGCCGCCCTTCCGGCCGACGCGCAGACCACGGTTCGCGTCGGCTGGTGCGCCCGCACGGTCACCTCGGCGGCGGCGCCCTACGCCGTCGCCACCAAGCTGGGCTGGTTCAGCCAGGCGGGCCTCCAGGTCCAGCTGGTGCCGCTCCCGGGCTCGACCGACTGCGTCAAGAGCGTGGCCACGCGCGACATAAGCTATTCGGTGCCGTCGATCGAGCCGCTTGCCATCATCCGGCCGCAGGGCGTCAAGGCGAAGAATTTCTACACGGCCTACCAGGGCAACATCTATGGCATCGCGGTGCCGGAAGACAGTCCGGTGAAGACCTTTGCCGACCTCAAGGGCAAGCGCATCGGCGTGATCTCGATGTCGTCGGCCGGCGTGATCATCGCGCGCGCGCTTGCCGCCATGAACGGCCTGAACCCTGATCGCGACGTTTCCATCGTGGTGGCCGGCGAGGCGGCGCAGACCGCGGCGCTGCTGCGCTCCAAGGAGGTCGACGCGCTGTCGCAGTTCGACACCCAGTACGCCCTGACGGAGAACGCGGGCGCCAAGCTGCGCATGCTCGACACCAGCGCCATCGCGCGGTTTCCCTCCAACGGATTCGTGGCGCTGGAGGAGACGCTGCAGGCGAAGCGCGCCGAGGCGGTGGCGCTCGGCCAGGCCTATGCCAAGGGCACGGTGTTCGCGATGAGCAATCCCGAGGCGGCCATCCGCATCCTGTGGGAGGTGTTTCCGCAGACCAAGGCGACCGGCAAGGACGAGGCGACGGCGCTGCGCGACGACATCAAGACGCTCGAGGCGCGCGCGCGCAGCTGGCGGCTGGAATCAGGCGGCGTCACCAAGTGGGGCGAGAACTCGGAAGCCAACTACGCCGCTTACGTCGACTTCCTGATGCAGAACGGCGTGCTGAAGGAAAAGGTCGCGGTATCCGATCTCATCACCAACGACCTGATCGCCGACATCAACAAGTTCGATTCCAACGAGGTCGCGACACTGGCAAAGAACTACAAGTAAGCCTCGGTTGTCATTTAATCCCCGGCTGTCATCCGCGTCGGCGGTGCAGCTCCCTCGGCTGTCATCCCGGCCGAGCGCCTTTTGGCGCGAGAGCCGGGGACCCATGTACCCCGGTGCTGATGGCGAAACGCCGAATCAAATCGGCAACACAGGGGTACTTGGGTCCCGGATCGGCTCGCGTGCGCTCGCCGTCCGGGATGACAGCGGAGGTCGCTGCGCTCGGCCGGGATGACAGCCGCGTGGGTGTCACACAAAACGGGCCCGCACGGCCGGCCATCCGTGCGCGGCGATCAGCCCCAGCCCGGAGGCCAGCAACAACAGCAGGATGAGCTTGCGGAATGCCGCATCGTCAAGCTTGCCATAGAGCCTGAAGCCGAGCCACAGGCCGGCCAGCAGCGCCGGCAGGCCGAGCACGTACAGTTTGACCGTTTCTGCCGTGACCGCACCGGTCAACGTCAGGGAAATTGCCGTCACGACAATGGCCGCCAGCATGACCGGCTGAAAGACGGCGCGCTGCACGTCCTTGCTCCAACCGCGCAGCTGGCACCAGATCGTGATGATGAATCCCGAGAACCCGGTGATCCCGCATAGAAGCCCGTTCAGGAATCCGACGCCGCCGTCAGCTGCAGGTCCGCCCGGCACCGGCTTCAATGCCGGCTGGGCCAGGCCGTAGAGGCCGTAGATGACCAGGAGCAGGCCGACGCCGCTGCGCAGATAGGCCGGATCGATATAGGTGAGCAGCAGCGTCCCGATGGGGATGCCGATCGTGCCGCCGATGATGAACGGCGCCACATTCTTCCAGCTCAACGAGTGCCGCAACTTCCACACGCCATAGCCCTGCGTGCACAGGCCGTAGAAGATGACCAGCGTCGTCGTCTGGACCGGCGTGATCACGTGCAGCCAGATGCCGGACACGACGAAGCCCATGGCAAAGCCGGCGACGCCGGATGCGAAACCGCCGATGAACGCCGCCAGCAGAAAGACTCCAAGAACGATACCATCCATGACTCGTTCCTCGCGATCGAGGCGAGCAGCGCTTGGATGGCGATGTCCATCTGGAGGGGAGGCCGCAATGTCCCCTGTTCGGCAATATCGGAGCGTTCAAAAAATCAGGGCCCAGCAGACATGTCTCCCTCCCGCGAAGGAGACGGTGCTTGGGCCCACGAAACCACAACGAGCCTGGACGAACGGGGCGACCGTCGGAGGCCCCGCGTCAGTCAAGTAACTCAATTGGCCCCGGCGTGCAAACGTAGCCCGCATGAGCGCAGCGACATGCGGGGGGCCGCTCCCGGATGTCGCTTCGCTCATCCGGGCTACAGGCCTCAGGCTTTGCGGATGCGGAACACGAACAGCGCGCTCTCGCTAGCGCTGTGCTCCAGCACGTCGCCGGTCTCGCGCACCAGGTTGGGGATGTCGATCATGGCGAGCGGATCGGTGCATTCGAGCACGAGCGCATCGCCCGCCGCCAGCCGCGACAGCGCCTTGCGCGCCTTGAGGGCGGGCAGGGGGCACTTCAGCCCGCGCAGATCGAGGACGGTCTCGGCCATGTGTCCGACACCTGACGGTCCCGGCGGCCTGCGTCAAGGGTTTGCGGCCGCGTCGGCTTGACCGCGGCCCGGCTGGTTCGGCACACAGGGCCGATGCCGCCCGAGACAATCCAGCGACTGTTGCGCCTCGCGCCGCTTGCGGAAATTCAGGCGCGCATCGCCGCTGTCGCCCCGCCGGTGCCGGCGCGCGAGATCGACCTTGCTGACGCCTGCGGCCGCGTGCTCGCGGCCGACGTGGCGGTGGCCGCGCCGCTGCCGCCCCAGGCCCTCGCCTTGCGCGACGGTTTTGCCGTCGCGTCGCACAGCGTGACCGATGCCGGGCCCTACGCGCCGGTCCCGGTGGCTCCGGTCTGGGTCGAAACCGGCGCGCCGCTGCCGCCCGCCGCCGATGCGGTGCTCGCGCCCGACGCCGTGACGGTGACGGACGGCCGCGCCGAAGCCGTTGCAGCTGCCGGCGCTGGCGACGGCGTGCTTCCCGCCGGGGCCGATGCCGACGCGACGCCGCTGCGCCGCGCCGGCGACGCGCTGCGCGCCAGCGATGTCGCGGCATTGCGCGCCGCCGGGCTGCGCCGCGCCGCGGTGCGCGAGCCGCGCCTGCGCGTCGCCTGGACCCATGCCGACATCGCTCCGGAGCACGATGCCGTCGCGGCGCTGATCGCCCGCGACATTTCCTGCCAGGGCGGGCAGGCGACCGTGGACTGGACGCCGGGCGACGCGAAATTGTCCGATCTGCTGGGGCGCGACGACGACGATGCCGTGATCGCCATCGGCGGCACTGGCGCCGGCGGGCGCGATCGATCGGTGCACGTCCTGTCCCGCGTCGGCCGTCTCGACCTGCATGGCATGGGCATCCGCCCCGGCGAAACGGCCGCCCTGGGCACGGTGCGGTCACGGCCGGTTCTGGTGCTGCCGGGCCGCCTCGACGCCGCGCTGGCGGCGTGGCTGATCGTCGGCCGTCATCTGCTGGCGCGGCTCACCGGCCGTGCCGGGAGCGACCCGGCACCGAAGGTGGCGCTGACCCGCAAGGTCGTGTCGGTGATCGGCCTGGCCGAGGTTTTTCCGGTCGGCTGGCACGACGACGGTGTCGAGCCGCTGGCCGCCGGGTACTTTCCGCTGCAGGCGCTTACCCGCGCGGCCGGATGGATTTTCGTTCCGCCCGAGAGCGAAGGTTTTGCGGCGGGCACGACAGTCGAGCTGCGGCCATTGCCATGAACGACACGCCAACCCAGCAACGCAGCGACGATCTGCTCGACGCCGTGCGGCGGGCCGCGCGGCAGGAGCAGTTTTTGGAAGTCGTCAGCGCCGAGGAGGCGCTGGCGCGCTTCACCCGCCATCTCGACCTCGCGCCGCTCGCCGGCGAAACCGTGCCGCTCGACGCCGCGCTCGGCCGCGTGCTGGCGGCCGACGTGGTTGCGCCCACCGATGTGCCGCCGTTCGATCGCGCCGGGGTCGATGGCTTTGCCGTCGCGGCCGATGATACGGCCGGCGCGACCGATGCGGTGCCGCGGCGCCTGCGCCTCAATGCCGAGGTGCTGGTATGCGGCCGCGCGCCGGCCGAGACTGTCGCGCACGGCACAGCGACGACGATCGCCACCGGCGGCGTCGTGCCGCGCGGTGCCGACGCGGTCGTGATGATCGAGCACACCGAGCTGGTCGAGACCGCGCAGGGGCCCGCCATCGATGTCCGCCGCGCCGTGACGCCGGGACAGTTCGTATCCTACGCCGGATCCGACATCGCCCGCGGCGAAACTCTTCTGCGCCGAGGCACCGCCATTGGCTCGCGCGAGATTGGCATGCTGGCGGCCTGCGGTCTCGCCAGTGTCGAAGTCGTGCGGCGGCCGCAGGTCGCCATCCTGTCCACCGGCGACGAGCTGGTGCAGCCCGGGGAAAGTCTTCCGCCGGCCGGCGTCTATGACAGCAACGGCGCGATCCTGGCGGCCGCGGTGAGCGAAGCCGGCGGCGTGCCGGTGCGGCTTGGTGCGGTCGGCGACGATGACGCCGCCCTCGAGGCAGCGATCCGCCGCGCCCTTGCCGCCTGCGACATGGTGATCCTGAGCGGCGGCACCTCCAAGGGCGCCGGCGATCTCTCGCACCGGATCGTGTCGCGGCTGGGCGCTCCCGGCATCGTGGTGCATGGCGTGGCGCTGAAGCCCGGCAAGCCGCTGTGCCTCGCGGCGATCGGCGACAAGCCGATCGCGGTGCTGCCTGGCTTCCCCACCTCCGCGATCTTCACCTTCCACGCCTTCGTCGCGCCGGTGATCCGCGCCCGCGCCGGCGTCAAACACGAAGGCGCCAAGACGGTTGCGGCGACGCTGCCGGTGCGGCTGGCCTCCGAGCTCGGGCGCAAGGAATTCGTCCTCGTGGCCCTGGTCGAAGGCGACGACGGGCTGGTGGCGTTTCCGTCCGCCAAGGGCTCGGGCGCCGTGACGAGCTTTTCGCAGTCCGACGGCTTCATCGAGGTCGACGCGCTGACGACCTCGGTCGACGGCGGAACGCCGGCGACCGTGACGCTGATCGGCCAGGCGGCGCGCGTGCCCGACCTGGTGGTCACCGGCAGCCATGACATCGCGCTCGATATCGTGCTCGGAGCGCTGGCGGAAAAATGGTCGGCGCGCACCATCGCCATCGGCAGCCTCGGCGGTGTGGCGGCCGCCCGGCGCGGCGAGTGCGACATCGCGCCCGTTCACCTGCTCGATCCCGACAGCGACACCTACAACACCCACCTGG
Organism: Xanthobacteraceae bacterium; assembly: GCA_035259885.1. Lineage (GTDB taxonomy): Bacteria > Pseudomonadota > Alphaproteobacteria > Rhizobiales > Xanthobacteraceae > DATFWC01. Next base: position 2,100 of record DATFWC010000674.1, on the reverse strand, counting down.
TCGCGCCCGGCCTCGCCCTCGTGCGCGGCTGGCAGCGCATGCAGGGATTCGTGTTCCGGCTGGGCGACCCGCGCTTCGACGGGCGCAGCGCGCCCGACGCGATGGCCGCCGCGCTCGCCGATCCCGCCTGCATCATGGTGAACCGCAACAGCGGCGCGGGAACCCGCATCCTCATCGACAAGCTGCTCGGCGGCGCGCGGCCGCCCGGCTACGGGAACCAGCCGCGCTCGCACAACGCCGTCGCCGCCGCGGTGGCGCAAGGCCGCGCCGACTGGGGCGTGGCGATCGAGCCGGTGGCGCGGCTCTACGGGCTGGGCTTCCTGCCGCTCACGCCGGAGTCGTACGATTTCCTTCTCGTCGAGAAACGGCGGGCGCGCGAACCCGTGCAAGCCTTTTTGGCGGCATTGCGCGACGCGGACGTGCGCGCGCGCATCCGCGCGCTCGGCATGCAGCCACACGAGGAGTGATGCGTAGGAACCGAACAGACATGACTGACTGGCGCGGACGTGCAACGTGCTCCACCTCTCCCCGCGTGCGGGGAGAGGTCGACTTGCGAGCGGAGCTCTTGCGTAGCGAAGCAAGTCGGGTGAGGGGGCGCTTCCACAAGCTCAGGCTCGCTGAAACGCCCCCTCACCCGGATTCCATCGCTCCGCTTCGCTTCGCTCGGAATCCGACCTCTCCCCGCACGCGGGGAGAGGTGGCGCAAGCGGCTTACGCGTTACCGAACAAATCACGCGGACATGGTCTGAAACGTCGCATGACGTTCGTTCTGGTGGCGCTCGCGTCCATTTTCATGTTGGGCGCGCCGGCGCAGGCGCAGTTGCGCGGCCATGGCGGCCCGGTGCGCGCCGTCGCGATCGCGCCCGACGGCAAGACCGCGCTCACCGGCAGCTTCGACAGTTCGGCGATCCGCTGGTCGCTCGAGCGCAACGCCGCCGAGCAGGTGCTGCGTTTTCATGACGGCGCCGTCAACGCGGTGGCGGTGCTGCCCGACGGCCGCTTCGCCACCGCCGGCGAGGACGGTCGCATCGCGCTGTGGGCTGCGGGCGGCGACCGCCCCGCCCAGGTGCTGACCGGCCACGATGGGCCGGTCGTGGCCTTGAGCGTCGCCCCCGACGGCAAGACGCTCGCCTCGGCCGCGTGGGATCAGACGGTGCGCCTGTGGCCCCTGGGCGGCGGCGTGCCGCGCGTGCTCACCGGCCATCAGCAGAACGTCAACGGCGTGGCGTTCACGCCGGACGGGCGCGCCGTGGTCAGCGCCGGCTATGACGCGACGGTGCGCATCTGGCCCCTCGCCGACGCCGCGGCGCCGACCATCACGACATTGCCGACGCCGCTCAACGCCGTGGCGGTGGCGCGCGACGAGATCGTCGCGGCCGGCGCCGACGGAAAAGTGTACGTCCTCTCGTCCGCCGGCGAACTGCGCGGCGAGATTGCGGCGCAGACCACGCCGGTGATCGCCGTGGCGGCATCGCCGGATGGCACGCGCGTTGCCGCCGCCGGCGTTCGCGGATCGGTGGCGATCATCGATCGCCAGCAGCGCAGCGTGGAGCGCACGCTGATCGGGCCGGGGCTGCCGGTGTGGTCGCTCGCCTTCCTGCCCGACGGCCGCACACTGCTCACCGGCGGCACCGACCGCATGGTGCGCCGCTGGGACGTCGCCACCGGCGAGCATGTTGGCGCCGTCGTCATGGGCCTGGACGATCCGCTCGCGGCCTATGCCGGCGACCATGGCGCCGACGTGTTCCGCGCCTGCGTGGCGTGCCACACGCTCAAGCCCGACGAAGGCAACCGAGCCGGCCCGACGCTCGCCGGCATTTTTGGGCGCCGCATCGCCACGTTGCCCGGCTATCGCTTCTCCGAGGCGCTGAAGAAGCTCGACATCGTGTGGACGCCGGAGACGGTGGCAAAGCTGTTCGAGGTCGGCCCCGCCGCCTATACGCCGGGCACGAAAATGCCGGAGCAGACCATCGGCTCGCCCGACGATCGAGGCGCGCTGGTGCGGTTCCTGGAAAAGGCGACGAGGAAATAACCTCCGTGTCCCGGGCGAGCGCAGCGAGACCCGGGACCCAGAGCTGCGAACACTGCACCTGTTGTATA
>DATFWC010000673.1:0-2500 GCA_035259885.1 Xanthobacteraceae bacterium | reverse complement strand
GCATCCCTTCAATCTCCATCGGGCAAAGCGTCGTGGCCGCGACCCCATCAAGGCGCGCCAATATCTCGGCGCCAACTCGTCCGACGAACGACACATTGAGCGTGTTCGGCAAGCTACAGCAGCTTGAGTTCGCGGAAGCTGGCGTGGCCGCTGCGGCCGACGATGACGTGGTCGTGCACGGCGATGCCGAGCGGGCGCGCGATCTCGATCAGGGACTGCGTCATCTGGATGTCGGTGCGCGACGGCGTCGGGTCGCCCGACGGGTGGTTGTGCACCAGGATGATGGCGGTGGCGGAGAGCTCGAGCGCGCGCTTGACCACCTCGCGCGGATAGACCGGCGCATGGTCGACGGTGCCCTCCTGCTGGCACTCGTCGGCAATGAGCCGGTTGCGGCGGTCGAGGAACAGGACGCGGAATTCTTCCCGCTCGGCGAAGGCCTGCACGGCGCGGCAATAGTCGAGCACGGCCGGCCAGGAGGAGAGCACCTGGCGCTGCGCCACCTCGCCGCGCAGCAGCCTTTTGGCCGCCGCCTGGATGAGCTTGAGCTCGGTGATGGCGGCGTCGCCGAGACCCGGCACCTCGCGCAGGCGGCTCCATGGCGCCGCGATCACCTCGGCGAACGACCCGAACTTCTTGAGCAGGTCCTTGGCCAGCGGCTTCACGTCGCGCTGCGCCAGCGCCCGGAACAGCACCAGCTCGAGAAGCTCGTAATCCGCCAGAGCATCGGCGCCGGCCTCGCGGAAGCGCGCGCGCAGCCGCTCGCGGTGGCCATGATAGTGCGGGCGCGTCCCGGCGGGCTTTTCCGGTGTCGGTTCGTCGTCCACGGACATCGCCACCACCCTGCCGCGCCGGTCCTCAATCCCCATTTGGCGCAAAGTGGATCACGGATTCTCGCGATCCCGTGCTTGCAAGCGAGGCGAACCTTTTCCGGGACCGGCCTGCGGCCGGTCCCGGAACGACTGATCAATTCACCTTCTGGGCGCTGCGCACGAAAGCGGCGAGTTCGGCGTTGAAACGCGGAGCGTCCTCGAAGAACGGCGCATGACCGATGCCCTGATAGACCGAGAGCTTGGCGCCGGGGATCATCTTCGCCGTGTATTCGGCGGCGATGAGGTTCGAGTTCTTGTCCTCCGACCCATGGGTCACCAGCACGGGGAGCTTCAGGCTCCTCAGCAGGTCGTCGATCTCGAGCGTCCGGCCGCCCAAGCCACGACGCACAGGCGGGGGCACCATCATGTTGAAGGAGAGCATCGTTTCGAATTCCTCCTGCGTCGGCTGAATGGAGAAGCAGTCGCGCAGGAAGGCGCGCGTCGCCGCGATATTGACGGCGAGGTCGTCCGAGGCCATGAGCGGAAGGTTCTTGAGGTTGGGGCCGACGAAGCTCGGATCGGACTTCTGGCCGGCATCGACATAATTGAGGCCAGCAAGCCGGCCGGGGCCGTGGGTCTTCAGATAGTCGGCCATGATGCGACCGCCATAGGACCAGCCGACCAGCACCGGGCGCTTGAGCCCGGTCGCGTCTATCACGGCCTGAAGCTCGTCGGCCCAGGCTTTCGAGTCCCGGTAGCGTTCGGGCTCGAACGGCTTGTCGGAATTGCCATGGCCACGCAGGTCGTAGGTCACCATATGGAACTCATTGGCAAGCTCGCTGGTGACCTGCTTGATCCACGACAGGTGGCTCTGCGAAAAGCCATGGACGAAAATGATCTCGGGCCCGCTCGGATTGCCCCAGACCTGCGCTGAAATCGTGAGTCCGTCCGGCGTCTTCACCGACACGGCTTTGAACTTCTTGTCCTGCGCCATTGCGGGTGCGGACAGCAGGAGCACCGCGACGAAAGTGCCGGCGAGGCGGCGCCAGAGTGATGCATGCGTCATGTGAGAGTCCTCCCCTATTGTTGCGTGCGGTTTCGTCAGCGCTGGTCAGCGTGGAGAACGTTGGTGGATCCGATCGGCCGCGGACCGCGGATCGCATGATGCTGCACCAGCGTGCACCTTCCGTGCGGATGGCGCAAGTCGATGCAGGCTCGGAAGTGGCCGTCAGTGGTAGGGCGGCTTGTGCACGCCGCGCGGCGACAGCGTGAAGATCTCCACCCCGGTGTCGGTGACGCCCACGGTGTGCTCGAACTGCGCCGACAGCGAGCGGTCGCGCGTTACCGCGGTCCAGCCGTCCGACAGCACCTTCACGTGCGGCCGGCCGAGGTTGATCATCGGCTCGATAGTGAACAGCATGCCGGGTTTGAGCACGATGCCTTCGCCGGGCCGCCCGACATGGACGATGTTGGGCTCGTCATGGAACAGGCGGCCGACGCCGTGGCCGCAGAAATCGCGCACCACGCTCATGTGCTGCGGCTCGACATAGGCCTGGATGGCGGCGCCGATGTCGCCGGTGGTGCCGCCCGGCCGCACCGCCGCGATGCCGCGCATCATCGCCTCGTAGGTGACCTCGATCAGCCGCTCGGCCTTGCGCGGGATTTCGCCGACCGGGAACATGCGGCTCGAG
>DATFWC010000672.1:0-5978 GCA_035259885.1 Xanthobacteraceae bacterium | reverse complement strand
AAGAGGTCGCGGCCCTCGACCAGCTCGATGCCGAGCTTGTCGGCCAGGAACGAGTGCTCGTAGTAGGCCGAGTTGTAGACGCCGGGCGTGAGCAGCACGACGGTCGGGTCGCCATTGGCGCCGGACGGCGTCACCGATTTCAGGGTCGCCAGAAGCTCGTCCGGATAGTTTTCCACCGGCGCGACGCGGTGGCGGGCGACCAGGTCGGGAAACAGCCGCAGCATGATCTCCCGGTTTTCGAGCATGTAGGAAACGCCCGACGGCGTGCGGGTATTGTCCTCGAGGACATAGAAAGTCTCGGAGTCGACGCGCACGATGTCGATGCCGGCGATGTGCACGTAGATATCATGCGGAACCTGCTGGCCGTTCATCTCCGGGCGAAACACCGGGTTCTGGAACACCATTTCCTCGGGCACGACGCCGGAGCGCAGAATTTCGCGGCTGCCGTAGACGTCATTGATATAGGCGTTGATGGCCTTGACCCGCTGCTCGAGCCCGCGCTGGAGCAGGCTCCACTCGGCGGCCGAAAGCATGCGGGGGATGACGTCGAACGGGATCAGGCGTTCCTGGGCCTCGGCGTCGCCGTAGACCGCAAACGTGATGCCGATGCGCCGGAACATAAGCTCCGCTTCGCGCCGGCGGCGCTCGAGCAATTCCGGCGGCGCGCCCTGGAGCCATTGCGCCAGCGCCCCATAGGCCGGCCGTACCTGGCCGTCCGGCCCGGTCATCTCGTCAAAGGCGGTGGCCATGAACCCTCGCGGCGCCATCGGTCTCAATCGCCGATGTTAGCTGCAAGCGGCGCGCCAACCCAAGCGGCGGCGGGCGCCCGGCAGGCACAGCGGGCCGGTTGCCCATGATTTCGGCGTTCCATGCGGCACGGCTGCCGATTCCGGCAGCAGCGCCGGCCGGCACCACCTTGAGGCGAGCGGGCTTTGCGCCTAGGCTCGTATCCCGGTTTCCACCAGGAGCGTCCCATGAAAACCCTTTGCGCTGCGCTCGCGGCCGTGCCGCTCGTGCTGGTGTTTGGTGCGTTTCCGGCTTCCGCCGACCTGGTCCGGGTCTATGTGACCAACAGCGCCGGCGACAGCATCCACGTGATCGACCCGGCGACCAACAAGGTCGTGCAGGTAATCAAGGGCATCGAAGGCGCCCACGGCATTGCCTTTTCGCCCGACGGCGGGCGGGTCTACGCCAGCAACGAGGCCGACACGACGCTCGACGTGTTCGACCGCAAGAGCGGCAAGCTGATCAAGAAGGTGCCGCTGAGCAATCATCCCAACAACATCGCGGTGGCCCGCGACGGCCGCATCGTGGTCGGCATCGCCCGCGATCCGGGCGCACTCGACGTGATCGATCCCGCCACGCTGACGGTGACCAAGAGCATCCCGGTCAACGGCCGCCTGCACAATGTCTATGTGACGCCCGACGGCAAGCACGTGATCACGGGATCGATCCGCAGCCGCATCATCACGGCGATCGACCTGGCGACCGAGCAGCCGGTGTGGGGACTGCAGCTCGACAAGGGCATCCGCCCGATGACGATCGAGGCCGGGCCGGACGGCGCGACGCGCCGCATCTTCGTCCAGCTCTCCGACTTCAACGGCTTTGCAGTGGTGGATTTCGCCACCCGCCAGGAGGTGGCGCGCATCGAACTGCCGAAGGCCAAGGCCGAGTTCGAAACCGACGCCGGCCGCGCAACCGCGCCGTCGCACGGCATCGGCGTGGCGCCCGACGGCAAGACCCTGTGGGTCACCAGCATTCCCAACAATGCGGTGTTCGCCTATGGGCTCGACGACCTCAAGCCGATCGGCGAGGTGGCGCTGCCGGACCTGCGGCTGCCCGGACGCGGACCGATCGCGGCGGTGCCGAACTGGGTGACGTTCACGCCCGACAGCCGGACGATCTATATCTCCAACGCCGGCCTGCGCTCGGTCTCGGCCATCGACACCAAGGCGATGAAGCTGATTGCCACCATTGCGGTGGGCGAGGTGCCGAAACGGATCAACACGCTGGTGATCCCGGACGGAAAACCTACCTCTTCGGCGCGAGCTTCGCTCCACTGACCCACTGCACGAGGGCCTTGTAGTCGGGATCGTCGCGCGAGGCGAACTGGCGGCCGCCGGAGTGGAACACGTGGCCGCCCGCCTCGGGCGCGAGCGGCTGCGTCAACAGGCGGCTGGCGGCCAGATTGCCGGGCGTCACCAGCGTGGAGACGGCTTCGAAATTGCGGCGCGACTGCTCCTCGCTCCAGAATTTTTCGCCGGCATTGAGCTTCTCGAGCTTGAACGCGTTGTTGCTGCCGGCGCCATGGCACACATAGCAGCGCGCATGGCCGGCGCGTTTCTTGAGGAACACCGGCTCGACGCGCGCCTTGAAGAATTCGTAGTCGAGCGCCGGCGGGGATTGCGCGGCCGCCGGCAATGAAAAGCCGGCGATCAAAGCGGTGACGACAACGCTGGGCAAACGAAGCGACATCGGACATCTCCCCTTGTGTCACAAGCTATCGCATTTGACGCGACAGTGCAGCAGCCTCGGCTGTCATCCCGGGCGAGCCGCGAGAGCGGCAAGGCCCGGGACCCTGTCGGAATCCCGACGACGGCGAGCCATCGAGAGCGCATGCGTGGTGAACGTCCCCGCGTGATCGCCAGGGCCGATACGGTGGGGTCACGTGCACCATACGACCCGCGCCACGGCCACGGCGGTGTCGAGCTTCGAATGGGGTCACATCGTCGAGCGGGTCAACGCCGTGACGGCCTCACGGTGTTGCCGGATCAGTAGTAATAGTACGATCGACGTCTGCCCCTCCGGTATGCCCGCCGGGCGTACCGACGCCCCCGCCTATAGTGTCGGCGGGCCACCCGTCGACGGTGACGGTAATAAGGCTGGTTGAAGTGTTGCAGTGGATCATTTGGATCGACCTGCTGAACGACTTCGGCCTTTTTACCCTCCGCCTCGTTCGCGAGCCCCTTCGCGCGGTTGACGGTTTCGCTCGCAGGAGCGGCGGTGGCTCCGTCTACGCCCAGGCTCATGGCTGTCGCGCTGCTGACGCCTAGAATCGCCAGCTGGACGAGAAACAGGCGCCGGGAAAGGTGAGTCTTTTCTGGATCGACACGCATCGTGGACCTCCAAAATTGATCGTTGGTCGCAACTTGGGTCGTCGCACGTCACCATTTCAAAGGAAGCGCACTTTCCACGTTTTGACACAGATCAAGTTGCCGGGCACCGTCCGCGCCGTCAATACGACGGTCGGCATCCTCGTGGACGACTGCTCGACCCATGCCCAAGCCGCGCCGACCGTCATGTCTGAGGCCACGCGGCAAGTCGAGCGACCAGCGCCACGGCCCTGACGGCGCTCGGCCGGGATGACAGCGGAGTTTTTGCACGGCATACGCAATCAAACAACGATCACATCCTCGTCGGGCACGGAAGCAAACAGCCGCTCCACGTCGGCGTTGCGGCGCTCCAGCGCCAGCCGCTGGTTGATGTAGCCCTTGTCGGTGATCTCGTTGGCGTCGATCGACGGCGGGTCGGCCAGGATGAGCACGCGGGCGACGTGCTGCGACGCGCCGCTGTTGGCGGCGTTCCAGCGGGAGATGCACGCGCGCACGTGCTCGCGCACCCGCGGGTGGCGGGCGAGATCGGCCGCCGGCAGATTGTCGCCGATCAGCTTGTGGCAGCCGCCGGCATTGGGCCACGCGAGCAGCGCGATGAAGTCGCGGTTCTCGCCCGCCACGACCGCGTCCTGCAGCGCCGGCGAGGCGGCAGCGAGTACCCCGACACGCAGCGCGCCCACGTGCACCCAGGTTCCGGTCATGAGCTTGAAATCCTCGGCGAGGCGCCCGTCGAATACCACGCCCTGGATCGGGTCGGCCGGATCAGCAAAGCGCACGGCGTCGCCCGGCCGATAAAAACCTTCTTCGTCGAAGGCCGCCTGGGTCAGATCGGGCCGCTTCCAGTAGCCCGGCGTCACGTTGGGCCCGCGCACGCGCACTTCGAGCTTGGCTCCGCCGGGTGCGAGCTTGATGTCCACGCCGGGCGCGGGAACGCCGATCGGCCCGGCGCGCTCGATCAGAAAATGCGCCATGGTGGCCATGGGGGCGGTTTCCGTCGTGCCCCAGGACGACGTCATCGGAATGCGCTCGCCGACCACCCGCGCCGAGATCTCTTCCAGGCGCCGCCAGAGATCCTGCGGCAGCGCTGCGCCGGCGTAGAAGATCAGCCGCAGCCCGGCAAAGAACGAGCGCGCGAAGGCGTCGTCGCGCTCCAGGAAGGGAACGAGCGCCGCATAGCCGGCCGGAACATTGAAATAGATGGTGGGCGCAACGTCGGTGAGGTTGCGCACCGTCTCCTCGACCAGCCCTGGCACCGGCTTGCCGCCGTCGATGTACAGCGTGCCGGCGTGGCGCAGCACCATGTTGAAGTTGTGGTTGCCGCCGAACGTGTGGTTCCACGGCAGCCAGTCCACCAGCACCAGCGGCTGCTCGGCGAGGAACGGCCACAGCTGAAAGATCTGCTGCTGATTGGCCGCGAGCATGCCGTGCGTGTTGATGACCCCCTTGGGCAGGCCGGTGGAGCCCGAGGTGAACAGAATCTTCGCCACCGTGGCGGGCGTGATCGCGGCGGCGGCCGCCTCCACGGCTGCGCCGGCAGGCGTTTCCGCCAGTTGTGCGAAAGGCGTGACCCCGGCGAGATTGGCGCCGTTGCGACTGGCCACAACCTCGCGGCCGGACAGATCGAGGCCGGCCAGCGCCGGCGCGAACGGGCCGGTATCGGCCACATAGATCAGGCCCGGGTCGAGCAGCGCGGCGATGTGCTTGAGCTTGAGATGGTCGCGGCTCTGCAGCGAATAGGCGACCGAGACGGGCGCGACCGCGACGCCGGCGGTATGGCCGGCCATCATCAGCAGGGCGTGGTCGACGGCGTTGCCCGACAGGATCATGACGGGCCGCTCCGCCGACAAGCCGCGCGCGATGAGTGCGGCCGCGATGGCGTCAACCTTCGCGCGCGCCTCGGCGTAGCGCAGGCTGCGCCAACCGCTGCTGTCGCGCTCGGCCAGGAACACGCGGTCCGGCTGGGCTTCTGCGGCGGCGCGGAACAGGCGCGCCAGGCTGGCGTCGTAGGGCGCGAGCGGGGTCCGCGAGCGCAGGCGCACCGCGCCGTCACGGTCCCGCTCGCAGGCGATGTCGGGCGCCGCATAGGCGATCGGCCGGATCGGCGGCCGGGTCAGGTCGAGCGGACGTGCGGCTTCGTTCATCGGCTGTCGGCTGGTGCTTGCACTTTTTCCCAGTCACTGTAAGGCAGATCGGGCCGTTGGGAAACTTTGCCATGAACGACGCCGCACCGTCCGAGATCGTCACCGCCGGGCTCCTGGTCATCGGCGACGAGATCCTGTCCGGGCGCACCAAGGACAAGAACATCGGCTACATCGCCGAATACCTCACCAGCATCGGCGTCGACCTCAAGGAGGTGCGCGTCGTCGCCGACGAGGAGGCCGCCATCATCGCGGCGCTCGACGCCTTGCGCCACCGCTACACCTACGTGTTCACCACCGGCGGCATCGGGCCGACCCACGACGACATCACGGCCGACAGCGTTGCCAAGGCGTTCGGCGTTGCGATCGACGTCGATCCGCGCGCCCGCGCCCTGCTGCTGACGCGCATCGCCGAGAAGGACTTGAACGAGGCACGCCTGCGCATGGCGCGCATTCCGGCCGGCGCCGACCTCATCCTCAACAAGGTCTCGGCGGCGCCTGGCTTCCGCATCGGCAACGTCCACGTCTTCGCCGGCGTACCGGCGATCATGCAGGCCATGCTCGACGAGGTGGCGCCGACGCTCAAGACCGGCGCCCGCATGCTGTCGCAGACGCTGCGCGCCGACCTGCGCGAAGGCGACATCGGCAGCGAGCTCGGCGCCATCGCGCAGGCGCATCCCGGTGTGACGATCGGCAGCTATCCGTTCTTCGACGAGAAGCGCGGACC
>DATFWC010000671.1:0-7081 GCA_035259885.1 Xanthobacteraceae bacterium | reverse complement strand
CCGGACGGCTACACGCTGCTCATGGCGATCGATTCCACACTCACCATGAACCAGTATCTCTACCGCGTCCCGCCCTACGACCCGCTCGCCGATTTTGCCCCGATCACGCTGACGGCGAAAAGCATGTCACTGCTTGCGGTCGCGACCAGCGGGCCGACGAGCGTGAAGGAGCTGATCGCCAAAGCCAAGGCGGCACCGGGAAAACTCAACTACGGCGGCGGCACCATCACGACCCAGCTCATGGGTGTGATGTTCAACAAGGCCGCCGGCATCGACATTGTGTACGTGCCGTTCAAGGGCACGCCGGAGACTGTGCAGGGCCTGCTCACCGGCAGCGTCGACCTCGTCTATGCGGCCTCCGCCATCGTGATGCCGCTGGCGCAGAACGGCCAGGTGCGGCTGCTCGCCCGCATGGACAGCCGCCAGCACCCGTCCCTGCCCGACCTCCCGACCCTGGCGGACGCTGCCGAGCTTCCCGGCTTCGACGACATCTCGGTGTGGCTCGGCCTGGTGGCGCCCAGAGGCACGCCGCCGGCGATCGTCGACAAGCTGCAGCAGAAGGTGGCGCAGATCCTCGCCGATCCGCGCGTGAAGGAGACATCGGAGCGCACCGGAAATTACGCCGTCACCAGCACGCCGGCGGAATTTTCCGCCTTCATCGCCAGGGAGGCGGAGCGCTGGGGGAAGGTGCTGAAAGAGACGAATATCCGATACGATTGATACTCCTGATGCTCCGCTGACAGCGGAGTTGTTGGGAAGGATTGGAATCACTTCCCGCGCAAAATCTCCCGCGCGCGCTCGGCGATCGCCGGCGGCACATTTGCCGTGTCGTGGATGAATTTCTGCACCTGCACGCCAGGTGCCGGATCGAACTCCGACTGGCTTTTCTCGATCTCGGCGCGGAATTCGGGATCGTTGAGCAGGGCGTCGAACGCATCGCGCAGGAGTTTCACGCGCTCGGCCGGGATGCCCGGCGTGGCCACGAGCGCGCGGCCGATCAGCGCATTGCTCAGGTAGAAGGCGAAGATCTGCTTCGCTTCCGGCGTGGCGGCAAGCTCCATCATGGCGGGCACGTCGGGCACGTCGCGGTGGCGCTCGAAGCCGTACTGGACCAGCAGGTTGATATCGCGATTATCGAGCCAACCGCGCCGGGTCCGGTTGAGCGTGTGCCACGACGTGAGTGCGCCATCCACCTCGCCGCGCTCCATGGCCAGCATGCCCTGGGTGGTGCCGGGATAGCCGGAGATCACCTTGAATTTGGTGCCGGCGAGCGCATTCAGCAGCTTTGGATAGCCCTCGGTCGGCGACCCCGGCCCGGTCCCGGCCACCACGGTCTCATGTTCCGCCACGTCGCGAATGGTTTTCGCCTTCGCGGTCTTCCAGGTGAAATGGATCTCGAGGATGCCCGACACGCGCCCGATCCAGTTGAGCTCGGCGGCGCGATACTGGACGCCGGGCGAGCGCAGAACCTCCTCTATTGCCGCGTTCTGCGTGATCATCCCCAAGGCCGTCCCGTCCCGAGGCGCCACCGCATAGAGGAAGTTGGCGGCGTGAAGGCTGCCGGCGCCGGGCATGCTGTGGACAAGGACCGTGGGGTTGCCCGCAATGTGCCGGCCAAGGAACCGCGCCACCAGCCGGCTGTAGAAATCGTAGGTGCCGCCGGGCGCGAAGCCGACATAGAGGTTGATCATGCGGCCCTTGTAGAACGGCGCAGGCTGGGCCGCCGCGCCGGACGGTGCGTGGACGAGGGCCGCGCCGGCAAGTGCCGCCGCCAGCGCCCGCGCTCCTGTCATGCCGGCCAAACGCATGTCCGGTCGTGTCGCGTTGAATGCCGCCCGCGCGGTAGCACAAGCCATGGTCCTGAACTAGCATGACGCCCAATCGACAAGGCACGGTCCGCGGGGAGGAACCGATGAGTGTCGCCACGCAAAAGGCCACCCGGTTGGACGTCGTGCCGTTGAGCCGGCACATCGGCGCCGAGGTGCGCGGCCTCGACCTGCGCGCGAAGCCGGACGACGCCACGGTGCGCGCCATCTACCGGGCCTGGCTCGACCGCATCGTGCTCGTGTTTCCGCAGCAGGATCTTGCGCAGGAGGATTTGGTGCGGGTGACCGGCTATTTCGGCGAGATCGGCGAGTTGTCGCGGCCGCCGAAATATTTTCCCAAGGGATACGCGCAGCTCCTGCCGGGCATCATGCTGATCTCCAACATCCGCGAGAACGGCGAGCCAATCGGCGCGCTGCCCGATGGCGAGATGATGTTTCATCACGACATGATCCACGCCGAGGTGCCGAGCAAGGCAACGCTGCTCTACGCGGTGGAGATCCCCTCGACCGGCGGCAACACCCTGTTCGCCAGCGGCTACGCCGCCTATGACACGCTGGAACCGGCTGTGCGCGCGCGGCTCGAGGGCCGCCAGGCGCTGCACCACTACAATTATGGCTCGACCCAGCGCGGCGACCACAAGGGCACGGCGGCGTTCGGCGAATGCCGGCATCCGGTGTTCCGCACCCATGAGGATACCGGGCGCAAGGCGGTCTACGTGAACCGCCTGATGACCATGAAAATCCTTGGCCTGCCGGACCAGGAGAGCGATGCGCTGCTCAACCTGCTGTGGGACCATTGCGAGCGGCGCGAGTTCGTCTACGAGCACGTGTGGCGCAAGGGCGACCTGCTGCTGTGGGACAACCGCTGCTCGTCGCACGCGCGCACCGATTTTCCCGCCACCGAGCGCCGGCTGATGCTGCGCACCACGGTGAAAGGCGCGGTGCGGCCGTATTGACCCGGTCCACGCAACCAACCCGGAGATGAGGATCATGAGCTCTGTGCATCGCTGGATCGCTGTGGCGTGGCTGTCGGCGGTCGCCGTGGCCGGCGCCCAGGAGCGCCAGGAGGCCGAAAACTTTCCGGCGCGGTCGATCCGCATCGTGGTGCCGTTCCCGGCCGGCGGGCCGTCGGACGTGCTGGCGCGGCTGATCGGCCAGCGGATGACGGAAGACTGGGGCCAACCGGTGGTGATCGAGAACCGGCCCGGTGCCAACACGGTGCTCGGCGCGCAGTCCGTCGTGAAGGCGGCGCCGGATGGTTACACCCTGCTCATGGCCATCGATTCCACGCTGACGATGAACCAGTATCTCTACCGCACGCCGCCGTACGATCCGTTCAACGATTTCGCGCCGGTCACGCTGGTGGCGAAGACGCTGCAGCTCCTGATGGTCCATGCGGACAGCGACATCAAGACGGTGCGCGACCTGATCGCCAAGGCCAAGGCGACGCCGGGCAAGCTCAACTACGGCGCCGGCACGATCACGACGCGGCTGACCGGCCATCTGTTCAACAAGGCGGCTGGCGTGACCACGGTGCTGGTGCCCTACAACGGCAGCGCCGAGGTCACGCAGGGCCTGCTCACGCACAGCGTGGACTTCACCTTCGACGGGCCTTCCGCCGCCGCCTCGCTGATCCAGGCGGGAAAATTTCGCGTGCTGGCCAAGTTCGACGATCGCCCCTTTCCGCCGGCGCCGGAGGCGCCCCCCATCAGCACGGTCGTGAGGGACCTGGACGAGATTTCGGTCTGGCTCGGACTGGTCGCTCCCAGGGGCACCAGCCCGGCGATCGTCGGCAAGCTTCAGCAGGAAGTCGCAAAAATCCTCGCCGATCCGGGCATCAAGGCCAAGGCCGACGCGGCGGGCCTGTTCCCGGTCACCACCACGCCGCAGGAGTTCGACGCCTTCATCCGCAAGGAGGCCGAGCGCTGGTCCAAGGTCGTGCAGGACACCGGCATGCGGTACGATTAGGCAACCCGTCACCCATGAGAACCGGTTGGGCTGTAGCCCTACGACCCCGGCCGGTCCATCCCCTTTTCCTTGAGCACCGCGGCGGCGGCGGGGCCGGAAAACACCTGGATCAGGGCGTTGGCGGCTGCGTTGTCCCTGGCGCTCGGGCTGATGCCGGCCGCGTAGGTGGTGTAGTTCTGGATGTCGGCTGGCAGCGGCCCGACCAGCGTGACCTCCTTCACCGGCACGATCTCGCTGATCTGGTGGATGCCGAGCTCGGCCTCGCCGCTCTTGATCAGGTCGGCCACATAGCCACCCTGCTTCAGCTTGGCCTTGGGCTTGATGTCGTTGGCAATGCCCATCTTCTCCAGCAGATTGGCGATGTAGATGCCGCTCGAGCCGCCGCTCGCCGGGTCGATATAGGCGACCGACTTGGCCTGAAGGAGCGCGCGCTTGAACGCCTCGACCGTGCTGATGTCGGGCACCGGGGCACCGGCCTTGACCATCACGCCGACGCCGACGCGGGCCAGCGCCGTCTTGCTGCCGTCGGCGATCTTGCCCTTCTTGGTGAGCTCGTCGACCGCCGCCGGCGTGAGCACCGCGACGTCGAACGCCTCGCCGCCCTCGATGCGCTTGGTGAGGGCGCCCACCGTGTCGTTGTCCACCACCAGCTTGTGGCCGCTCTTCTCGAACTCGGGCGCCACCGCCAGCACGACCTGCTTGAACGCGCCGGCGGTGAGAACCTTCACTTCCGCCGCCGCGCCGGGTTGAACCGTCGCCATCACCACCCCCAACGCCATGCCCAGGATCGGACTCAGAGTCATCTTCATGACAACCTCGCTGTTCGGACGACGGCGGACGCAGGACGGCACAACCGGTCCGGTCGTCCCCGTCCGCTGTCCTCAGTTCTCCGTCATCCACTGCTCGAGCGTTTTCACGTCCGGCAATTCTCCGTAGCCCCTGGTCCACATGTCAACAACCCACTTCTGGCCGCTGCGGTCGACCAGCACGGCAGTGTTGTGCGGGGTCTGCAGGACGAGAAAATTCCCGCGGAAGCGCGGTTCCGAGACGACATGATGCCGCAGCAGCCCCCAGCTCTGCAGCACCAGCAAGAGGCTCGTGGTGTTGCGCGTCGTGTCGTAGCAATCGAAATTGTGCTTGTCGTCGAAGTAGCGGAAATCCGCGTAGGCGATGCGCTTGTCGGTACCGATGACCGGCCCGAGACGGCGGTCGAACCAGACCACCGCCTGCTGCACCGCCTTGCGCTCCGCCTCGGCCGAGGCGCGGCCAATGTTGAGAATCTCGGTCAGCCGCTTCTGGTCGGCGGGCGTGAAGTCGAGGACATAGCGGCGTCGGCAGACGAAGCCGTAGCAGACGGTGATCCGGTCCTCCGACGGCGGATTGATCGACACGCTGGCATAGAGCTGGGAGAGCCCCTCGCTGAGCTGCATGGCGGGGGCCGGGGTGGCGGCCAGCGCCAACACGATTCCCAGCGCCGACATGGCATGTACCGGCACAACGACGCTCATTCGGCCAAACATCCGCCCTCGCCACCAAGCCATTGTCGATTGCCTCAGGCCCGCCTAGCTATTGTCCATGCCGCACCGACAGATGCAAGCGATCCACGTGATCGGCGGCGGGCTCGCCGGGAGCGAGGCGGCGTGGCAGATCGCCCGCGCCGGGGTGCCGGTGGTGGTGCACGAGATGCGGCCCATCTGCACGACCGAAGCCCACCGGACCGACGGCCTCGCCGAGCTGGTGTGCTCGAACTCGTTCCGCTCCGACGATGCGGCGACCAATGCGGTCGGCCTGCTGCATGCGGAAATGCGCCGGCTGGGTTCGCTGGTCATGCGGGCGGCCGACGCGCATCAGGTGCCGGCGGGCGGTGCGCTGGCGGTGGACCGCGAGGGCTTTTCGGCAGCCGTGACGGCGGCGCTGCAGGGTGAGTCCCTGATCGAGATCCGACGCGGCGAGGTCGCGTTTCCACCCGACGACTGGGAGCGGGTGATCGTGGCGACCGGTCCGCTCACCTCGCCGGCGCTCGCCGCAGCGATTCGCCGGCTGACCGGCGAGGACGCCCTCGCTTTCTTCGACGCCATTGCGCCGATCGTGCACCGCGATTCGATCGACATGACGATCGCCTGGTTCCAGTCGCGCTACGACAAGGCCGGCCCGGGCGGCAGCGGCGCCGACTACATCAATTGCCCGCTGACGCGCGAGCAGTACGACGCCTTCGTCGATGCCCTGCTGGCCGGAGACAAGACGGCGTTCCACGACTGGGAGACGACGCCCTACTTCGACGGCTGCCTGCCGATCGAGATCATGGCCGAGCGCGGGCGCGAAACGCTGCGCCACGGGCCGCTGAAGCCGTTCGGCCTGACCAATCCGCACCAGCCCGAGCGCAAGCCTTACGCGGTGGTGCAGCTGCGCCAGGACAATCGCCTGGGCACGCTGTTCAACATGGTCGGCTTCCAGACCAAGCTCAAGCATGGCGAGCAGACGCGCATCTTCCGCACCATCCCGGGCCTCGCGGGCGCCGAGTTCGCCCGTCTGGGCGGGCTGCATCGCAATACCTTTCTCAACGCGCCAAAGCTGCTGGACGCCACGCTGCGCCTCAACGCCATGCGGCGCCTGCGCTTTGCCGGGCAAATCACGGGCTGCGAGGGCTACGTGGAATCAGCGGCCATCGGGCTCCTGGCCGGGCGTTTCGCCGCCGCCGAGCGGCTGGGCGAACCGATCGCGCTGCCGCCGCCCACTACGGCGCACGGTGCCCTGCTGGCGCATATTACCGGCGGACATGTCGAGACCATCGACGCCGGCCCGCGCTCGTTCCAGCCGATGAACGTCAACTTCGGCCTGTTCCCGCCGCTGTCCCAGCCCCTGCCAAAAAAGGCCGACGGCAAGCGGCTGCGTGGCACCGAAAAGACGCTGGCCAAGAAACGCGCGCTGACGGCGCGCGCCCTCGCCGATCTCGAGCGCTGGATCGCTGGTGACGTACAACCGGTGGCGGCGGAATAATCTTCGACGCGCTATGGCGGTGCACTCCAGGTGCGGGATCCCGGTTCTTCGCAAGATCAACCGGGGTCCGGGTTCAGCCGCGCTTCGCTGCGTCCTGCGCTGCGCCCGGCACACGCCGGCCTCACATCCGCCTGGCGCCCCGCCACAGCGTCCATTGGCGGCGCCAGAGGGGCACGTCCCGCAGCCGGAACGGGTCGGCCGTGCGCGCCAGGTGCTTCAGATAGAGACCGGTCAGTTCGGCGGGCAGGAATGCCGGCGCCAGCTCCGACGGTACTTCTTTGCCTCGATAG
>DATFWC010000670.1:0-7658 GCA_035259885.1 Xanthobacteraceae bacterium | reverse complement strand
AGGACGCGGCAAAAATCATCGGAAAATCGTCGGCAGATGTGCTGCTCATTCTCGGCTTCGCCGGCCGCATCGAGATGGTCCACCGCGACGATCTGGTGATGGGGCGGGAGTGACTCCGCGCTGTCGTTCCCGCGTAGGCGGGAACTCATGTCCACCGGCGGTGCGACGGTGATCGACCGTGCCACAATGTTAGGAACGTGTTCATGGGTCAGCCCCTGCACGGGGACAACTCTGAGGCGTCGGCAATCACACAAAGGGCGCATTCCCCGTGGACTAAAGTGGGCTGGCGCCATATGGGTTTCAGGGTGGCGCTCGATCGTCGGCGGGCCATACTCGTCCAATCAAGAAGGGTTGTTCGTGTTGTCACGGCGTGCTGCGCGAAACCTGCTGTGCGCCCCGGTCGCTGTGCTGCTTGCGGCCAGCGCGAGCGGTGATGTGCAGGCGCAGGGCAAGCTCGAAGCGCGCTACACCGCCTCGCTCGCCGGCATCCCGGTGGGCAAGGGCGTGTGGGTGGTTGACGTTACCGACGATCAATACACCGCCGCGGCCAACGGCAAGACGACCGGCATCCTGCAGGTCTTCTCCGGCGGGCACGGCTCGGTCGCCGGGCGCGGCACCGTGAACGGCAAGCCGCTGTCGTCCGACTACGCCTCGACCGTGGTGGTCGACAAGAGGATCGACACGATCCACATCGCGGTGAACGGCGGCAACGTGAAGGATTTTTCCGCCGAGCCGCAATGGCTGCCGACGCCGGATCGCGTTCCGGTCACCGACGCGCATCGCCGCGGCGTGCTCGATCCCATGTCGGCTTGGCTGATGCCGGTCCCGGGAAACGGCGATACCGTGAAGCCGGACGCCTGCCGCCGCACGCTCTCCGTGTTCGACGGCCGCGGACGCTTCGATCTGACCCTGTCGTTCAAGCGCATGGACCGGGTCAGGTCGGAAAGGGGCTACGAAGGCCCGGTCGTGGTCTGTGCCGTGCAATATGTTCCGATCGCCGGCCACCGCCCCAACCGCGCCGCCGTCAAGTACTTGATGGCGCAGCGCGACATCGAGGTGGCGCTGGCGCCGGTCGCCGGCACGCGCATCGTCGTGCCCTACCGCATCTCGGTGCCGACCGCACTGGGCCCAGCCGTGCTCGAGGCGACCCAGTTCGTGACCGGGCCGCGGATTGCACGCCCGGTGCCGACGACCAACGCCAAGACCTTCTGAAACCGCAGCTCCCGCGGTCAGCCCGCGCCGGCGGTCCGATGCGGCGCCAGCGATGCGATGATGTTGTGGCTTTCGCCGACGGCAGGCCGAGCATGATGTTGACTCTCCGCCTGATCTGTGATCGTCGGCGGCATTAACGGTTGCGCCGTCTACCGTTAGGTAAGAATCCCTCGACTTCACTGGCGGTAGTAGCGTGACAAGCCTTTACGGCCATATGTCGCAGTGAACGAAATCCGAAAAGAACCGAGTCAGCGATTCGGCCGCGATTCGTTCAAGACTCGTTCCGTTTGTTAAGGTGGCGTCCCGGCGGCGTTGCAATATGGTACAGAATCGCGGGATGTCAGGCCGTTGGAAATTCCAATGGAGGCCCTAGCTGAGCAGCGGACAGGATAAGACCGAGCTCGCGGCCGGCCGGGACGGCTGAGTTCCCTTGCCTCGGCCGCGGCTTGCGTCGTGTCTTCCCCAGGCCGGATTGCGCCGGCCTGTGCAACCATGTGGCCGGGCGCGCGTTCGGTCGCCATCGGGATTCCCAAACGGTCGCTGATGCCGGTCTCGTTCTCTGCGCCCCCCAACCGCGATGTCCGCGCGCGCGGCGCCGGCGTGACCGCCGTGCTCGGGCCGACCAACACCGGCAAGACCCACCTGGCGATCGAGCGCATGCTGGCCCACTCCTCCGGCATGATCGGGCTGCCGCTGCGCCTGCTGGCGCGGGAGGTCTACAACAAGGTTGTGGACAAGGCGGGCGCCGAGGCCGCCGCGCTCATCACCGGCGAGGAGAAGATCAAGCCGGCCAACCCGCGGTTCTGGGTATGTACCGTGGAGGCGATGCCGCGCGACCTCGACGTGGCGTTCCTGGCGGTCGACGAGGTGCAGATCGGGTCCGACCTCGATCGCGGCCACGTGTTCACCGACCGCATGCTCAACCGGCGCGGCCGCGAGGAAACGCTGGTGCTGGGCGCCGCGACCGTGCGGCCCATGGTGGAAAAGCTCCTGCCCGGCGCCCACATCCTGAGCCGGCCGCGGCTGTCAAGGCTCACCTTTTCGGGCGAGAAGAAGCTCACGCGGCTACAGCGGCGCTCGGCCATCGTGGCGTTCTCGGCGGAGGAGGTCTACGCGGTCGCCGAGCTGATCCGCCGCCAGCGCGGCGGCGCCGCCGTCGTGCTCGGGGCGCTCAGCCCGCGCACCCGCAACGCCCAGGTTGCCCTCTATCAGGCGGGCGACGTCGACTATCTGGTGGCCACCGATGCGATCGGGATGGGGCTCAATCTCGACGTCGAGCACGTCGCCTTTGCGTCCGACCGCAAGTTCGACGGCTACCAGTTCCGCCGCCTCAAGCCGGCCGAGTTTGCGCAGATCGCCGGGCGCGCCGGACGCGCCACCCGCGACGGCACCTTCGGCACCACCGGCCGCTGCGCGCCGTTCGAGCCCGAGCTGGTGCAGGCGCTGGAGAGCCATACGTTCGAGCCGATCAAGGTGCTGCAGTGGCGCAACACGACGCTCGACTTCGCCTCGCTCGGCGCGCTGCAGGCCTCGCTCGCCATGACGCCCAAGGAACCGGGGTTGACGCGCGCGCCAGTGGCCGAGGACATCCTGGTGCTCGAGCACGCGGCGCGCGACGACGACGTGCGGAAGATGGCCAGGACGCCCCGGGACGTGGAGCGCCTGTGGGACGTCTGCCAAGTGCCCGACTATCGCAAGATCGCGCCGGCGACGCATGCGGAACTGGCCACCACCCTCTATGGTTTCCTGATGCGGGAGGGTAGAATTCCGGTCGACTGGTTCTCCCGCCAGGTGGAACAGGCTGATCGCACCGACGGCGACATCGATACCTTATCGACGAGAATCGCCCATATCAGGACGTGGACCTTTGCGGCAAACCGCCCGGACTGGCTCGCCGATCCCGAGCATTGGCAAGGCGTCACCCGCACCATCGAGGACAAGCTGTCCGACGCGCTGCATGAGCGCCTCACCGAACGTTTTGTCGATCGCCGCACCAGCGTGCTGATGCGGCGCCTGAGAGAGAACACGATGCTGGAAACCGAAATCGCAAAGTCCGGTGAGGTGGTGGTCGAAGGCCATGTCATCGGCCGCCTCGGCGGTTTCCAGTTCATGGCGGATCCGACCTCGGGCGGGCCGGAGGCGAAGGCGTTGCGCGCTGCGGCGCAGAAGGCGCTGGCGGGCGAAATCGACACGCGGGCGGCGCGGCTCGCCCATGCGGCGGACGACCAGTTCGTGCTCGCCTCGGACGGCACAATCCGCTGGGTGGGCGAGGCGGTGGGCAAGCTCGTCGCCGGCGACGACACGCTGGCGCCGCGCGTGCGCATTGTTGCCGACGAGCACCTGACCGGCGCCTCGCGCGACGCCGTGCAGGCGCGGCTCGACCTGTGGATCAAGGCGCATGTCGAAAAACTGCTCGGGCCGCTGCTGACGCTGTCGCGCGCCGAGGATTTGACCGGGATCGCCCGCGGCGTCGCGTTCCAGCTCGTGGAATCGCTGGGCGTGATCGAACGCCAGCGCATCGCCGAGGAGGTCAAGGGCCTTGACCAGACGGCGCGCGCGTCGCTGCGCAACTACGGCGTCCGCTTCGGCGCCTACCACGTGTATCTGCCGGCGCTGCTCAAGCCCGGCCCGCGCGTGCTGGCGCTGCAGCTGTGGGGGCTCAAGCGCCAGGACAATGAGCTCAAGGGCATCGACGAGGTGCGCGGACTGGCGATGAGCGGGCGAACCTCGTTCCAGGCCGACAAGGAGGTTCCGAAAGCGCTCTACCGCACCGTCGGCTATCGCGTGTGCGGCGAGCGCGCCGTACGGGTGGACATTCTCGAACGCTTGGCCGACCTCATCCGCCCGGCGCTCGCCTGGCGGCCCGGCGCGCCTGGCGAGAAACCTGCCGGCGCGGTCGACGGGTCCGGCTTCACCATCACGGGGGCGATGACCTCGCTCACCGGATCGTCGGGCGAGGACTTTGCCTCGATCCTGCGCTCGCTCGGCTATCGCATGGAAAAGCGGCCGAAGCCGGCCGACGCCGCCGCCACGGCAGCCGTACCCGCAACGGAGACCGTGGCGGACGCGTCCGGGGTGAACGCGTCCGCGGACCCCGCAACCGGTGCCGCCGCCGAGGCCGTCATGATGCCGGCAGAAGCGCCAGAACCGCCGGCGGAGGGGACCACTCCCGAGGCTCCGGCCGAGGCGGCGACGGCCGCACCGCCGGCCGAGCCGGCAACGCCGGAGCCGGCCGTATCCGCGCCCCCGGCCGAAGCGGCACCCGCTCCCGAACCTGACCCGCAGGCGGCTCCGGTCGAGGTGGGCGAGCCGGCGGCGTCCGCCGCGGCGGAGGCGGCTGCCGCCCCGGGCGAGGACGCCTTGATCGAGGTGTGGCGGCCGGGCCGCAGCAGCGAACGGCGTGGCGAGCGCCGGCCGCATCGTGGCTCGCGCGAGCGCCGACCGCCTCGACCTGCGGCGGCCACGGCCGCCGCCGAGGCGACGTCGGCCGCCGCCGGCGGCGAGGCTGCGGCCGCACCGACCGAGGCGGACACGCGGCGTCCGCGCCGACCGCCCCGCGAGGAGGCCGCGCGCGACCAAGCGCCGCGCGAGGGCCCGCGGCGTGACCGACCGCCACGCGAGCGGCCGCCGTACGAGCGCCAGGATGCCGGCCGGGCGGATGCCGGCCGGCCCGACCGCGAGCATCGGCGCGACCGCCGGCGGGAGCGCGACCGCGACCGCGACCGCCCCGACCGCGATCCCGAGCTGCGCGCCGCCTTCATCAAGGGCCAGGGCCGCAAGGACCGCCGCGACCGCGAACCCGACCCGAACTCGCCTTTCGCGAAGCTGGCCGCCCTCAAGGAGCAGCTGGAGGCCAATGCCAAGGAGCGGCGTTGAAAGTGGGGCAAATGGCGAATAGCGAATTGCGAATGGGGAAGAAGCCAAGATCCCATTCGCCATTCGCTACTCGCTATTCGCTATTCGCCTCCTGATGGCCGGCGACCGCCAGCGCATCGACAAATGGCTGTGGCATGCCCGGGTGGTGCGCGCACGCAGCGCTGCCGCGGAGCTGGCGGCGTCTGGCCACGTGCGGGTCAATGGCCAGAGGATCGACGCCGCGAGCCGGGCGGTCCGCGTCGGCGATGTGGTGACGATTGCGCTCGATCGCACCGTGCGGGTGCTGAAGGTGGTGGGTTTCGCCGACCGCCGTGGCGGGGCGGAGGCGGCGCGCGTCCTGTACGAGGAGCTGTCGCCGCCCGCGCCGCGGCAGGCTGCGCCGTCCGAGCCGCCGGTCGCTGAACGGTATCAAGGTACCGGTCGGCCAACCAAGCGCGAACGGCGTGCACTCGATCGCCTGCGCAATCCGGACGAGCCCGATTTATGAACCGACAGCCCTTCCGCCACGATTGTGGCGGATGGAACCCAAAGCACCCTGTGGCGTTAACACCACTGTTAACCGGTTTCGACAATTTGGTGGCTCAAATAGGCAAAAATCGCCTTCTTTGCACGGCCACAACCCTTTGAATCTACCGGAAATCGTGATATATATATTGCGTGATTAACAAATATATCACACCCGAACCGGCTCCCCCTGGGGAGCATTGTTTTTTCGGGTGGTCTCCCCGGGGAAACGACATCTGGAGGGCGTGTAGTTCCACGCGTGCGCTGTGGCAGGAAAATCGCGTCAGAGCTTGAAGAAGGCCAGCAAGAAGAGCGCCGCGGGCAGCAGCCGCCGCAGGACCTCGCATGTCTCACGGGGCGCCGTACGTCGCGCGGCTCCCAAAGCCAAATCGGCCGGGCACGGCCGGTCGAACGGTAAAAAGGTAACGCGCAGAATGATCAATACCAAGAAGTCGGTCGCCCGTCCCGCTGCCAAGAAGACCGTGGAGCGGGCGGTTCCGAAGAAGATGGTGGACCACGAAGCCCTGAAGAAGGCCACCCAGCGTCAGGGCTTCAAGACCAACGAGTTCATCGTGTATCCGGCTCATGGCGTCGGTCAGATCACGGCGATCGAGGAGCAGGAAGTCGCCGGCTACAAGCTCGAACTGTTCGTCATCAACTTCGTCAAGGACAAGATGACGCTGCGCGTGCCCACCGCGAAGATTGCCTCCGTCGGCATGCGCAAGCTGGCCGACCCGGGTGTCGTGCGCCGGGCGCTCGAGACGCTCAAGGGCCGCGCCCGCATCAAGCGCACCATGTGGTCGCGCCGGGCGCAGGAATACGAGGCCAAGATCAATTCCGGCGACATCGTCGCCATCGCCGAGGTGGTGCGCGATCTCTACCGGTCGGAGAGCCAGCCCGAGCAGTCCTACTCGGAGCGCCAGCTCTATGAGGCGGCGCTCGACCGGCTGTCGCGCGAGATCGCGGCGGTACAGCGCCTGACCGAGACCGAGGCCGTCAAGGAGATCGAGGCCGCCCTCGCCAAGGGCCCGCGCCGCGGTCCCAAGCCGGAAGGCGACGAGATCGTCACCGAGAAGGCTGCCTGACGGCACCCATAAGTCCCAGAACGAAAAGGCCCGGCGATCCGCCGGGCCTTTTGCTTTGGATCATCCGTGCGGGTTATCGCACCTGCGCGAAGCGCGGAGCCAGCAGCACGCTGTCGTAGATCGCGAGCCCGTCGGCGACGCGGCCGTCATGGCAGGCCTGGCGCGCCCGCATCATGGTGAAGGCGGCGTCGGCCAGCTGATCGGCGGCGACGTCCTGGGCCTGGCCGTGATCCTCGATCAGCGTCACCACTCTGAGATCGCGGGCAGCGCATTCGGCCGGCGTCGTGTTCAGGCGGTCAGCCGTTTTCGCAATGCCGGCGCCCGCGCACAGGCAGACCAGTGTGAGGATCCACTGACGCATGGAGTGTGATACGTGCTTCGTTGCCATTGCTGACTTGCTCCCCGGAAAAACTTTGAGATCGCTGCGAACGGGCAAATGCCGTTCAATGCGCGCACCATAGGGGCACGCTGCACCCCCGCATGTGACGTAGGTCACGGTCATTCCGTTCAATTCCTGCCGCGATTTTTCCGACCGGACGCAATTGCCAAAAGCTATGGCGAAAGGTCGGGACGGCTCCGGCGCACATCGACAGGGCCGCCATGTCAGCGCGCCGCGTGCGTGAAGCGTTCCAAGACCACGTTGTCGTAGGTGGACAGCGCCTCGGCGACGCGGACCGCGGACGCGTTCGCGACCTACAGCGGCAGGTCGGGGCGGCTCTCGGTGCGCATCGACAGGTAGGCCTCCTCGAGGTCGAGCTCGCGCTCGAGGCGGCGTCGCGACTCGTCGGTCAGGCGGCTGTCGCGCAGGAGCTCGTGGAGAAACTCGCGCTCGGCCTCGATGATCGCCAGCCGCAATTCCACCTCCTGGGCGATGGCATCGCCATCCTCCAGCTTGGGGAGCTGACCGAGCCGGCGCTCGTAACGCGCGCGCAGCTGGCCCGCGACGTCGTCGGACACGTCGCAGGCGGCGATGAACTCTTC
>DATFWC010000669.1:0-5421 GCA_035259885.1 Xanthobacteraceae bacterium | reverse complement strand
TGACCAACGCGTCGCTCGCCGACTACAAGATCCCTGGCCTGCGCGACGTGCCGGTGGTGATGCGCAACGAGACCGTGGACACGACCCAGGCCAACGGGCCGTTCGGCGCCAAGGGCGTGGGCGAGGTCTCGACCTTCTGCGTGTCGCCGGCCATCGCCAATGCCATCGACGATGCGGTGGGCGTGCGCCTGACCGAGCTGCCGCTCACGCCCGAGGCGGTGTTCCGCGCGCTGCGCGCCAACGCCGGCAAGCCGCTGGAGGATGCATGAGCGAGGCGCGCACCATCTCCTTCATGCTCAACGGCGAAGCCGTCAGCGCCGAGATTCTTTCGCATCACAGCCTCGTCGATGTGCTGCAGCGCCAGTTCGATCTGTTCGGGGCGCGCGAGAGTTGTGGCCAGGGCATGTGCGGCTGCTGCACCGTCCTGGTCGACGATCGCGCCGTGTCGGGATGCCTGTTCCTGGCGGCCTTCGCCGACGGTGCCGAGGTGGTGACGGTCGAGCACCTCGGGCACGACGGGTTGAGCGATGTGCAGGAGGCGTTCATCGCGGCGGGCGCCTTCCAGTGCGGCTTCTGCACGCCCGGTTTCGTGCTGATGACGCACCAGCTCCTGGACGAGCATCCGGATCCGGACGACGAGACGATCCGCCACTACCTGGCGGGAAACCTCTGCCGCTGCGCCGCCTATCCGGAGATCGTCGAAGCGGTGAAGATCGCCGCGCGCAAACGCAAGACCGGGGCAACCGGCTGATCCACACCCGCAAGGGAGGGGAGAGCCATGTCCGACACCGTTGCCGCATCACTACCTTGGTATCGCTCGCTCGACCGCAGCCAGTGGAACATCCTGCTCGCGGCCAATCTGGGCTGGCTGTTCGATGGCTTCGAGCTGTACGCGCTGTTCCTGACCGTCGGTCCGGCCATGCGCGCATTGCTCGACCCGGCGCAGTATCCGCAGATCCCCGCCTATATCGGCACCGTCGTCGCGATCACGCTGCTCGGCTGGGGCATCGGCGGGATCGTCGGCGGACTGCTCGCCGACTACATCGGGCGCAAGCGGACCATGATTTTCGCGATTCTGGCCTATTCGATCACGACCGGCCTGACGGCGATTTCGTTCGATTGGGTATCGTTTGCCATTCTGCGGTTCCTCGTCGGCATTGCGATCGGGTCGGAATGGGCAACGGGGTCGTCCATGATGGCCGAGCTGTGGCCGGATCATGCCCGCGGCCGGGGCGCCGGGCTCATGCAGTGCGGCATCGGCATCGGCAACTTCCTCGCGTCGTTCGTCTGGCTCTATGTCGGCGCAATGGGGCCGGAGTCCTGGCGCTATCTGTACCTCGTCGGCGTCCTGCCCGCCCTGCTCACGCTGTGGATCCGCACATCCATTCCGGAATCAGCGATGTGGGAACGCATCGATGCGCGGCGGCGGGAGGCGCGCGCACGCCAGCGCAGCGGCGCCGCGATGGCGCCCGAAGATCGCGCCCTGACGCGATTCACCGCCGTCGATCTGTTTTCCGACCCGGAGATCCGCCGGCGCACCATCATCGCCTTGCTGCTGTCGCTCACGACGACGCTGGCGTGGTGGGGCATCTCGTCGTGGCTCCCGCCCTACGCGGCCTCGCTCGCCGCCAAGGCCAATCTCCCGCCGCAGCAGTGGGCCGCCTATGCCGGGATGGCCTACAATTTCGGCGGCGTCCTCGGGTACATCTGCCTCGGCTTTCTCGCCGACTGGGTCGGGCGGCGTCCGACCGCAATGCTGTACTTCGCCATGGCCTTCGTCATGACCCCCGTGCTGTTCCTGTGGACCGACGACTTGCACCTCCTGCTGCTGGCTGCCGCGATCAATGCGTTCTTCACGTTGGGCCAATACTCGTGGATGCCCGTGTGGCTGCCCGAACTGTTTCCCACCCGGTCGCGCGCCACCGGCATTGCTTTCGTCTTCAATGCCCCGCGCTTCATTGCGTTTCTCGGGCCATTGTTTGCCGGCACGCTGATCGTGCAGTTCGGTGGATTCGGCAAGGCTGCAATGATATTCGCCTGCATCTACTTCCTCGGTTTCGTGGCGGCGCCGTTCCTGCCGGAGACGAAAGGAAGGCCGCTGCCGGAAAGCGTATGATTTCTGTGTCGGCCCGCGCACGGGTCATGCGGGTGCAACGAGAACGGGAGGAGTCGCGATGGCGGACACGGCGAGCGCAATGCCCTGGTACAGCTCGCTCAACCGGGCACAGTGGAAGACGCTGCTGGCGTCCAACCTCGGCTGGATGTTCGACGGCTACGAAACCTTCGCCCTGATCCTCACGGTCGGCGTGGCGTTGCGTCAGCTGCTCGAGCCGGCGCTCTACCCGCAGATCCCCGCCTATATCGGCACCGTCATCGGCATCACGCTGCTCGGCTGGGGCATCGGCGGCCTGATCGGCGGCGTGCTCGCCGACTACATCGGCCGCAAGCGCATGATGATCTACGCCATCCTGGCCTATTCGGTGATGACCGGCTTGAGCGCCGTGGCATGGGACTGGACGTCGTTCGTGGCGCTGCGCTTCCTGGTCGGCATCGCCATCGGCTCGGAGTGGGCGACCGGCTCGTCGATCACAGCCGAGCTGTGGCCCGACCACGCGCGCGGCAAGGCCGCCGGCCTCATGCAATGCGGGCTCGGCATCGGCTTCTTCCTCGCCTCGTTCCTCTGGCTGTTCGTCAGCGGGTTTGGTCCGGGTGCGTGGCGCGGCATGTATCTCATCGGCGTGCTGCCGGCTCTGCTGACCTTGTGGATCCGCGCCGGCATTCCGGAATCGCCGCTGTGGGAACGCGCCAACGAGCGGCGCCGTGCCGCCGCGGAGCGCCAGCGTGGCGGCGCCGCGTCGGCGGAGGACGCCGCACTGACGCGTTTCACATTGGCAGACCTGTTCGCCGATCCGGAGATGCGCACGCGCACCATCATCGTGTTCCTCATGTCGCTGACAACGACGCTCGCCTGGTGGGGCATCTCCACCTGGGTGCCGCCCTATATCGCGTCGGTGGCCGGCAAGGCCGGGCTCGTCGCGCCGCAATGGGCGAGCTACGCCGGCATGGCCTATACGCTGGGCAGCATCGTCGGCTACGCGTCGTTCGGCTTCCTGGCCGACGCATTCGGCCGCAAGCCGGTCACCATCGTGTACATCCTGCTCGCCTGGGTGCTGACGCCCGTCCTGTTCCTGTGGACGCAGGATTTGACGCTGCTGCTCGCCGTGGCGTTCCTCAACGCGATCTTCTCCAACGGCCAGTATTCGTGGATGCCGGTGTGGATGCCGGAACTGTTTCCCACCCGCATGCGCGCCACCGCCATGGCGTTCGCGTTCAATGCCCCGCGCTTCATCGCCTTCCTGGGGCCGATCTATGCCGGCACGCTGATCGTGTCGCTGGGCGGCTTCGGCCAGGCCGCGACGATCATCGCCACCATCTACCTGGTCGGGCTCATCGCCGCGATGTTTTTGCCCGAAACGAAGGGCAAGCCGCTGCCGCCGTAGTGGCAGTCAGCGCTTTACATCGCCCCGCCGCATCGCCACGTAGAGGCTTGGAGCGGAGGAGCGATGCCCCACGACGTGATGCAGGCCGAGGCCGACGTGCTCGTCATCGGATCGGGCGCCGCCGGCATGTACGCGGCGATCGAGGCGGCGCGCCGCGGCGCCGATGTGTTCCTGATCGATCGCAGCCTGATCGGCCGCGGCGGCGCCACCGTCATGGCCCAGATGACGGTGGCGGTGGCGCTCGGCTCGCAAGTCCCCGACCACTGGAGCCACCACCTCGACGACACGCTCGCGGCCGGCCGCGGGTTGTGCAGCGAAAAGCTGGCGCGGCTCCTCTGTCACGACGGTCCCGAGTGCATCATGGAGATGGACGCGTGGGGCATCGGCTGGGCGCGCCAGAACGGCCACATCGCGCAGGCCATGGCGCCGGGCCACGACCGGCCGCGCTGCGTCTATGTGGATTTCCTCAACACCGGCCCGGCGGTGTCGAAGACGCTGCGTACCGCCGTGAACAAGACGGCCGGCATCCGCAAGGCCGGCGATCTCTGCGTCGTCGATCTGGCGCGCCATGACGGCGCGGTCGCCGGCGCGGTGGCGCTGCATCTCGGCTCGGGTGCGCCCGTCCTCATCTCGGCCAAGGCGACCATCGTGGCGACTGGCGGGCTAACGCGCCTCTACCGCCGCAACAGTGCGTCGGGGAACATGGGCGGCGACGGCTACGCCTTGGCGCTGCGCGCCGGCGCGCCGCTCGTCGACATGGAGTTCGTGCAATTCTTCCCCATCGGGCACCTGGCGCCGCGCCTGGTCGGCATGGACCCGATCATGTGGGACCCGTTCCGCTACAAGCTCGGGGGGCGGCTGCTCAACAGTGAGGGCGAGGAATTCGCCCATCGCTACGGCACGCCGGAGGACGGCAAATATGTGCTCACGCGCGACGTCGCCACTTTCGCCATCCTGCAGGAGGTCGAGGCTGGCCGCGGCTCGCCGCATGGCGGCGTGTATCTGAGCTTCCAGCACTGCGGCGAGGACGCCTTGCGCGCCGCATTCGGGCCGGTGATCGATCGGCTGGCCGCCAACAAGATCGACCTCACGAAAATGCCGGTCGAGGTTGCGCCCATCGCGCATTACCACATGGGCGGCGTGCAAGCGGACGATCGCATGACCACCGAGATTCCCGGCCTGTTCGTCGCCGGAGAAGCAGTGGGCGGCGCCAACGGCGCCAACCGTCTGTCGGGCAACGCCATCACGGAGGCCCTGGTGTTCGGGCGCCGCGCCGGCGCCAGCGCGGCCGCGCAGGCGCAGCGGACGCAGGCGCAGCCGCTGGCACGCGAGGATGCGGGCGAGGCGCTGGACCTGGTCGCAGCCGACGGGCCGCGGCGCGACCTCAATACGGCGGACATGGTGCAGGCGCTGCAGGCCACGATGGCGGATGATGTCGGACCTTTGCGCAGCGAAGCGAAACTCACCCGCGCGCTGGCGACGATCGAAACCCTCGCGCACCACCTTGGCGAGCGGCCGCCGGGCGACGGAAAGGCCTTCGATCCGGTGCGCCTGGACTGGCTCGACCTGCGCAACATGCTCCTGGTCGCGCGCGTGGTCGCGGAAGGCGCACTGCGGCGCAGGGAAAGCCGCGGCGCACAT
This sequence comes from Xanthobacteraceae bacterium, assembly GCA_035259885.1. Classification (GTDB taxonomy): domain Bacteria; phylum Pseudomonadota; class Alphaproteobacteria; order Rhizobiales; family Xanthobacteraceae; genus DATFWC01. The sequence continues at coordinate 280 of DATFWC010000669.1, read as the reverse complement.
CAGCGCGAAGATTTTTCCGGCATGCTCGACGCATGGGAGGTGAACCAGGTGGTGCGCCGGCGCGGCAGCGATCTCGCCTGGTCGGCCAGGAATGGCGCCACGGTGGCGGTGCCATGAATCACATCGCCAGGCTGAGGATCTGGCGCGGGCTCGACCGCCAGGCCGGACGCTGGGAGACGTTCGAAGTCCCGTTCGAGCCCGGCCAGTCGGTGCTCGATGGCGTGCGCTGGCTTCGCGTGCATCGTGACCCGACGCTGGCGATCCGCTTCTCCTGCATCAA
>DATFWC010000668.1:0-17094 GCA_035259885.1 Xanthobacteraceae bacterium | reverse complement strand
GCGGCGGCCGCCGACCGCGGGCCCGCCGATTTCCCCGATCTGCTGCTCACGCCCGGCGTCGGCGCCCGCACCGTGTGGGCGCTCGCCATGGTGGCCGAGGTGGTGCACGGCGCGCCGTACCGTTTCACCGATCCGGCGCGGTTCTCGCTCGCTCATGGCGGCAAGGACGGGCATCCGTTCCCGGTGCCGCTGCGCGTCTACGACGAGACGATCGGGGTGCTGAAATCCGCCGTGCGCAACGCCAGGCTCGGCCGCGAGGAGGAGCTCGGCGCGCTGCGGCGGCTCGACGCACAGGCGCGGCAGCTCGAACGCCACGCCGCCGGGCCCGACGTAGAGCAGCTCATCGCGCAGGAGCGTGCCGACTCGGCCGCCTATGGCGGCCGCACGGTTTTCGACCGGGCGAATGGTGAATAGCGAATGGCGAATAGGCAAGGGAGCGTGAAATTTGCGCCGGCGGACAAGGGCAAGATGGAAGTAAGTGGCGAACAGTCCCTGGACCCTATTCGCTGCTCGCCATTCGCTATTCGCCTTTTGGCGTCAGACCTTCTTGCGGCCGCCGCCACCGCGCATGCTCTTTTCCAGAAGCTCGATGTTGTTCTGGATGTACGGGTTGGTCGGGTCCTTTGCCAGCGCCTCGGTGAACCGGGCGCGGGCGCGGTCATAGTCGCCGCGCAGCATGTAGGAGAAGCCCTGGTTGTTGAGAATCTCCGGCGTGCGGCCGACGATGGCGATGGCGGACGAATAGGCGCGGTCGGCGAGGTCGAAGCGCTTGAGCCGGTCGTAGGATGCCGCCAGGCCGATCCAGGCCTCGGCCTTGCGCTGGGCCGGAACGTTCTCGTGCTCGACTACGCGCCGGAAATGCTTTTCGGCGAGGCCGTAGTGCTCTTCGTGGAACTGGCGCTTGCCCATCCACAGGTCGTCCAAGGGGTCTTCGGTGCCGGTACCGGGGCCGAGGTTGCCGGGCGGGGGCTCCCGCGGGATCGGCACGTAGGTGGTGCCGGTGACCTCCGTGGGCTTCGCCTCGGGCGCCTTCGCGTCAACGATCGTCACGTCCGGGCTTTTCGCGTCAGCGGCCGTCAGGTCGGCGGCCTGCGCGTCGGTTGCCGCAGGGGCAGCGTCCGTGGCAGCCGCATTGGTTGCCTCCGGCGAGCCCACCGGACGCACGAAGATGCTGCTGCTCTTGATTGCGGATTCGCAGCCGGCCAGCCACACCAGGCAGGCAGCCGCTAACAGTGCGCGAACGCCAACAACAACACTCATACGCGTGCCCCCCGGCACCCGAAACAGATCCCAGCCAGGAGCTTAGCGAACGATGGTTAACAGACTGTCGCTACAGCCGCTTTTGCCGCCGCGCGGGGCCAGAGCATCAGCTCGAAAGGCCTGGCCCGGACGCGATCCGTGCCGGTCACCGGGGGCTGAGGCGCGCCGCGGCCAGGGGGCGTGAAACCGCGCATCGGACCGCGTGGACTTCGCGCGCCAAGCGGAACGGATCACCAGGACGCAGCAGGCCCTCAGCTCACCCTGCGGCGCCCTACTGAATCGCCTGGTAGAACGCCTTGACGTCGTCCGTGAAGGCGATGCGCGCGCGCTCGGCGAAGTAGAACATATGGCCGCCCGGATAGATCTTGAGCTGCACGCGATCGGGGTCGCCGAAGTCCGGCATATGGTCGATGACGTAGCGGCTGACCGCATAGGGCGTCACCAGGTCGGCATAGCCGTGCACCACCAGCAGGCGGAACGAGGGATTGAGCGACAGGAACTCGCGGATGTCCTCGGTGACGCTGGGCGGCGAGCCGCGGGAGCCGTGCTCCCATTCCCATTTGCCGTTCACCTCGCCGTTGAGAACCGCGTAGGTCATGTCGGTCTTGAACCCGAGATGATCGCGCGCATAGCCGACGAAGGCGCCGCCGAGCGCGCGGGTGAAGCCGTCCAGCACGGGATCGGACCCGCGGCGGTTCTCCTGCTCGGGATACGGATCCGGGCTGGCGAAGGTTGCGTCATAGATGCTCAGCAGCTCGCGCTGGGCCTCGCGCCGGTGCTTGAGATAGGCATTGCGCACGCAGCCGCGCGAGCGCGCCACCAGATCGGCCGGGAGACCGGTCATGCGCCCGAGGCGATCGTAGAACGCCTGCGCGGCGTCCCCCTGCGGGGGACGTCCGGCCAGCGTCGCAATGTAGTCCGTCAGGGCGAAGCGCTCGGCCTCGGCGATCGCCTGCGGCGTGAAGGCGCCGTTGCGCTCGAGCTCGGCCGCCACCACCGAGGGGAGCTGCAACGCGCAGCCGAGCGAGTAGCGGTCGCCGCCGCCGAAGACGTAGCCGCCTTCGATCAGCGGTGACACCATGACGATGCCGCTGACGACGATGCCCTGGTCCTGCTGCAGCACGTGCGCGACCTTCTGGGCGCGAAAACCGCCATAGCTTTCGCCTGCGAGATACTTGGGCGAGCCGGTCCGGCCGGTGCGCGCCAGGTAGAGGGCGATCACCTTGGCCAGCACCTGGGCGTCCTGGCGCACGCCATAAAAGCTGGTGTCGTCGGCCTTGGCGGGGCGGCTCCAGCCGGTGCCGATCGGATCGATGAACACGAGGTCGCTGAACTCGAGCCAGGTCTCGGCGTTGTCGCGCAGCCGGGCGGCGGCGCCGTCGCGCCCGCTCGGGCCGAAGTCGAGGACCTTCGGGCCGGCCACGCCGAGGTGCAGATAGACCGACGCGGCGCCCGGCCCGCCGTTGAACAGGAAGGTCACGGGCCGGTTGGCATCGCCGCCGCTGGCGACGTAGGCAGTGTAGAACACCGACGCCTTGCGCTCGCCGCTCTGGTCGAAGATCGGCAGGGTGCCGGCGGTCGCCGTATAGGCGATCCGGCGCGCGCGTGTATCGACGGCGTGCTCGGTGACGCTGTCGGCCGGCAGCAGCGCCAGTACGCCAGACCGTTGCCGTGCTTCGCTTTCGGGCTTGGCCGGCTTGTCCTGTGCAGGAGCGGGCGTCGCGACGCCGGTGATGAGGGCGAACGCGAGCAGGAAATGTGCAGTTTTCATGCTGGCCTTGTGCGGGCAGAAACGAGCAAAAAGATGTCGAAACAAGTGCACATGGCGTCGCAACAAGCAAGGCGCGCCGTGCGGCGCGCCGTGCCGGTCTTGCGTGCCGGGCGAGGTGCCTGCGCGGCAACCGCCTACTTGGTGATGCGCAGATTGGCCAGGTTCTGCGCGATCGACGAGAACACGGCGATGAGCTGACTGGACTGCTGCACGTCGTAATAATATTCGGGCCTGGTGGCGCAGTCCTTGAGCAGGGTCGCGTTCCCGTCGATCACCCGCACCGTGTAGACCTTGATGTTGGTGGCTTTCAGGTTGGCGCACACCGCCTCGGTCCGCCTGTCGATCGACGACGTGGTGGTGGAAAAGCGGTTCTGGGTGTTCTGACCGTCTGTCAGCAGAATGATCACCTTGTCGAGATCGGGCTGCGGGTCGGCCGCCTGGGTGAGCGGCTGGCTGTTCGTCAGGGCGTGCCAGGCCCACACCAGTCCGATGGTGACGTTGGTGTTACCGGACGGATTCATCTGGTCGACCTTGGCATTCAACTGCGCCCAGTCATTGGTGAGCGGCATCGCCTCGGCAAGACCGGAGCAGGTGGCGGCGGGAAACAGCGTCGCCGAGCTGCCCTGGACCGGCGGCGAGTCGTTCACGTCGAAGTTCTTATCCCGATCGATGACGCAACCGTTCCACGTGGCGCTGTTGATATTGTTGAGGCTGAAGTTGACGTAGGTCTGGCTGATGTTGCTGGCGCCGATGTTGACCTTGGTGTCGAACGGGATGATCGCGACCTTGACGTCGTCGGGCTTCTTGGCCGCCTTCTGCAGCGTGTCGAGCATGTTGTGCACGGCCGTCTTCAGCTGGTCCATCTTTCCGCTGTTCGCCATCGAGCCGGTGTTGTCGAGGGCGAGCGCAAGCTCCAGCCGCTTGATGCCCCAGGAGACGATGCCGGTCGATCCGATGTGCATCTCCTTCTGGCCGATGACCCGCGACACCGTCGTGTCGATCGTGGCAGCGGCCGTGACCGTGAGCGTGAAGCTGCCCTGCTCGGGATTCCCGAGCACGGCGTTAAAGCTGTCGAGGCGGGCATCCTTGCGGGTGAACATCGTCCGGAAATACTTCTCGGCCTTCGCTGTCAGCCCTTCGGTGTGAGCCGGGTCGATCTCCTTCGACATCATGAGCGCGGTGGAATCGAGCGCCGCCTGCAGCGCCACCCGCGTGGCCGCGGCACGGGTGTAGTCGATGGCCGCGCCGACAAAGCCGAAGATGGCGGTCGCCAACAGGGCAAAGATCGGAACGACGACGCCCCGTCGGTCTTGGAGGAAACGAGCGATCAACATGGCAGCACCGCGGTTGAAATGGCAGCCGCGCAAAGATCATTCCGAAGTTTTGAAAATCGGTCGCAAAAGTCGGCAGGTATTTCTTCAACTTGCGAAGGCTTTTTAGGAAATTTGCAAGGGCCGCGACCGGGCACGCGGCAAGCCTGGCGCCGGCGCAGCGAGGCCGCGAATAGCGAAAAGTACGTAGCCGCGAAGGTGGAGTTAGCTCTGCTTCTCCGCGGCCCGCCGTTCCGCCGGCGCGCTTAATACTCCATAAGCCATAGTTGTTCACGGCACGTTGAACATAATCGCAGTGATGCCGCCGGCTTCAGGAAGAATTCAATACTCGAACCCATTGTGACCTTTGCGAAAGCAACAATTCTTCAAGCCTGATCGCGAGGCAGACGGCGGTGCGTACGAGTACGATTGTCATGATGGCGTCTGCTGCCCTGTTCGGGCTGCTCGCCGTATTCGTGGCTCAAGCCTGGATCAACCACCAGGCCGAGCTGCGCATGAAATCGATGGAGCGCCCGAAGGCGCAGGTCGTCACCAAGACCGTGGTCGTGGCGGGCGCGCCGCTGCGTTTCGGCAGCCCGATCACGCCGCAGAGCCTGCGCGAGGTCGCGTGGCCGGAAGGCGCTGTGCCGGCCGGGACGTTCAGCTCGATCTCCGAGCTGCTGGCGCCGGGAAAACGCATCGTGCTGTCTTCGATCGAGCCGAACGAGCCGATCCTGGCGTCGAAGATCACCGGCCCGGGGCAGAAAGGCACGCTGTCGGCGATCATCCAGGACGGCATGAAGGCGGTCACCATCCGCGTCAACGACGTGGACGGCGTCGCCGGCTTCGTGCTCCCGGGCGACCACGTCGACGTGCTGGTGACGCGGCAGTCCGACAAGCTGGCCAGCAGCACCGATGTCGTGTTGCAGAACATCCGCGTGCTTGCCATCGACCAGATCGCCGATGATGCCGCTGAGAAGCCCACCGTCGCCCGCGCCGTGACGCTGGAGGTGGATACACCGGCGGCGCAGCGGCTGTCGCTGGCCGGATCGATCGGCGCCCTGTCGCTCGCCTTGCGCAAGGCCGGCGAGCAGACGGTGGAAGGTCCGCGCCGCGTGACCGTGATCGATCTCGACAGCCCTTACCTGACGGCACGGCCGATTGCGGTCGAGACCAAGCCGTCGTCGTCGCTGATCACCGTCACGGTGACGCGCGCCGGCAAGGGGCAGGACTACAGCGTTCCGGCCGAGGGGACGAGCGTTCGCGAGGCAAACGGGCCGGAAGACACGAAGCAATAGACTGGGGACCAATTGGGGGACACGCGTGAAACACCTTTGCAATGGCCGGGAAACGATCCGCGCGGCAGGCTGCGGGCGCCTGGCACTCATCATCGCGCTGGCGGGACTGCTGCCGTTCGGCGCCGCCCGGGCCGATGACCCACAGATCCAGATCGGCAGCGCCAAACGGTCAGCGGCCGTCCGACTGGTGGGCGGCAAATCGGAAACGATCCGCACCGACAAGAGCTTCGGCAACGTCATCGTCAGCGACCCGGAGGTCGCCGACGTCGTCCCGCTGACCGACCGCTCGCTCTCCATCCTGGGCAAGAAGGTCGGCACCACCCGCGTGTCGATCTACGGCGACAACAAGTCGGTGATCGGCGTGTTCGACGTCGAGGTGACGCACGACACGTCGGTGCTCGCCACCGAACTGCGCGAGCGCTTCCCGGATGCCCGCTTCCGCGTGGCGTCGATCAACGGCCGGATCATGCTGTCGGGCAGCACTCCCGACGCCGTCACCGCCGACAAGGCGGTGAGCATCGCCAAGCAGTTCGGCACCGAAGTCATCAACTCGATCCGGGTCACGCAGCCGCAGCAGGTGATGCTCGAGGTGCGCTTCGTCGAAGCCTCGCGCAACGCCGGCCGTGAGCTCGGCATCAACTGGAACGTGGTGGCCAAGAACGTCGCCGCCGCGACCGGCGCGTTCGTCACCGCCGGGCCCGCGGGCCCGGCGGCGGCGCTCGCCAGCGGCAGCACGCCGTTCGGCGTCGCCGTGGGCCGGATCGTCGGCAGCGGCGTCCAGGTCGACGCCATGATCCAGGCGCTGGAAGCCAAGGGCCTGGTGCGCCGCCTGGCCGAGCCCAATCTGATCGCGCTGTCGGGCGACACCGCCAGCTTCCTGGCCGGCGGCGAGTTCCCGATCCCGATCGCCAACACCAACAACACCATCACGGTCGAGTGGAAGAAGTTCGGCGTCGGCCTCGCGTTCACCCCCACGGTGCGTGAGAACGGTGTGATCAATCTCAAGATAGAGCCGGAAGTCAGCCAGATGGATCCGAGCACCACGATCCAGATCGGCGGCCTGAGCATTCCCAGCCTGACGGTGCGCCGCGCCAACACGACCATCGAGCTGCGCGACGGCCAGAGCTTCGCCATCGCCGGCCTGCTGCAGACCATCACGACGGCCGACCAGAGCCAGTTTCCCTGGCTCGGCGACGTGCCGGTGATCGGGGCGCTCTTGCGCAGCACCTCCTACCAGCGGAAGGAGACCGACCTCGCCATCATCGTGACGCCGCACCTGGTGCAGCCGGCGCGGCCCGGGGACGAGCTCAAGACCCCGTTCGACACCGTGGCGGCGGGCAACGATACCGACGTGTTCCTCAACGGGCGGCTGGAGCTGACCCCGCGCCAGCTGGACGAAGTGGTGCCAGCCGCGCGCGCGTTCAAGCCCATCGGCCACATCCTCGACCTGCCCAAGGGAGCATCGTGATGCGCCGGATCACCAAAACCCTGCCGGTCGCCGCGGTGCTGTCGTCCGCCGCCATGCTCGCCGGCTGTGCCGACGTCTACTGGGACCGCCGCGATACCGTGGCGTTCCAGTCGGGCAACTCTAACGCAGCCAACAAGGTCGTGCATGTCATCGATCCGTGGCCGCGCGCCGCCGCCAACCGCCGCATGGAGGCCGATGGCGAGCGCATGCAGCGCGCCGTCGAGCGCTACCGCACGAACAAGACTACGCCGCTTTCGACCACCTCTACGACCACGATCGTTTCGAGCGGAGATTCGAAGTGAGCGCCGGGTCGAGGCGCGGATGACATAACACGGCACGGTCGAACGACCGGCCACACGGGAGGCGTCGCCGGCCCTTAGGTCTGCGACGCGAATTTGGTGTCTTGGACAACGCGGCGGCAGCCGCGGCGAACAGGATGATTGAGAGCGCGTCATGTTGAACGGTTCAGCGCAGGCAGCGAAGACCAAGGTGGTCGTGTTGACCACCGACGGCGAGTTCGCGCAGTCGGTGCGCACCACCTTCGGCAGCTCCGGGATCGAGCTCAGCGTCGCCAACGGCGGCATTGCCGGCCACGCTGCGCTGGATTTTGCCGATGCCGCCGTCGTGGTCGCCGACATCGATTCGACGCGGCCGGAGGATTTTCCGGCCCTGCAGCGGCTGGTGGCACGGCTCGGCGGGCGGCCGCCGCTCATCGTCGTGACACAGTCGTTCAACGAGACCGTGGCGCGCCAACTGCTGCAGGTGCGGGTCGCCGACTTCCTGATCAAGCCGCTCGCGCCCATCGATCTGGTGCGAGCCTGCGCCCGGGTGGCGCAGCAGGGGAACGGCGGCGACACCAAGGAAGCGCAGATCTACACGTTCCTGCCGGCGGCGGGCGGCGTCGGAGTGAGCACGCTGGCGATCCAAACGGCGCTGCTGCTCCTGCGCAGTGGCCAGCGCAGCGGCGCCTCGACCTGCCTGGTCGACCTTGATTTCCAGCATGGCGCCTGCGCCGACTATCTCGATATCGAGCCGCGCCTCGATCTGGGCGAGATCGAGCCGCGCCCGGAACGGCTCGACGGCCAGCTCCTCGAGATCATGCTGTCGCATCATTCGTCCGGCCTCGCCGTGATCGCGGCGCCGCACCGGCCGGCGGAAATGCGCTCGTTCGATCCCAACGTGGTGACGCGGCTGCTCGACCTCGTCTCGACCCGGTTCGACTACGTGGTCATCGACACGCCGCGGACGTGGTTCTCGTGGACCGACAACGTACTGATCGGCTCGAACCGGCTGTTCATCGTCACCGAATCGACGGTGCCGGGCCTGCGCTACGCGCAGAACCTGGTCACCGCCATCATCGAGCGGCTCGGCGACGACGTGCAGCCGCAGGTCATCGTCAATCGCTTCGAGCAGCGCATGTTCGGACCCGGCCTGCGCCGGGCCGACCTCAAGCAGGCGCTCGGTGGGGCGCTGGCCGGCACCATTCCCAACAACTACGCGCTGGTGCGCGAAGCCATCGACCGCGGCGTCCCGCTCGAAGAGGTGAAGCCGCGCAATCCCGTCACTACTGAGCTCAAGAAGCTCATCGATCCGCACACGGCGGCGCAACGCAAGCCGGCGGCGCCGGCCGAGCGCGGACGCAGCCCGGTGACGGCGCGGTGAGCAGCTTGATGGAAACGATGCAACGGACGCATTGAGGCAACCATGCTGGGGCGTTTCACCGTGCGACGCGTCGACTCGCCAAGCCTGGCACCCGCCGCCGCTCCGGCGTCGGAACTCGAGCCGGTTGCGCCCGACGCCGCGCCGATGCCGGCGCCGCCGCCGGCTGCCGAGCCGGCGCCCGATCCGGCCGTCGTCGCCAATCGGCTGCTGAGCGAAAAGCTGCTCGACGCCAAGGTGCGCCTGCACCGCCGGCTGATCGAGGAAATCAACCTGTCCGTATTGGAGAAAATGCCGGAGGACGAGATCCGCCGGCACGTGCACGGGCTGGTGGCCCAGTACGTCCTGACCGAACGGCTGGCGCTCAACGCGCAGGAGCTCGAGAACTTCGTCGACGAGATCCTCGACGAGATGACCGGCCTCGGCCCGATCGAGCCGCTGCTCAAGGATGGGACCGTCAACGACATTCTCATCAACGGCCACGAATGCGTCTACGTCGAGCGCGGCGGCATCCTCGAACCGACGCTGGTCCGCTTCAAGGACGAGGCGCATCTCCTGCGCATCGTCAACAAGATCGTCTCGGCGGTGGGCCGGCGCGTCGACGAGACGCAGCCGCTGTGCGACGCGCGCCTGCTCGACGGCTCGCGTATCAACATCGCGGTGCGGCCGATTGCGGTCGACGGGCCGCTGGTGTCGATCCGCAAGTTCTCCAAGAAGCCGTACAACCTGAACAAGCTGGTGGAGGTCGGGGCGCTGCGTCCGCCGATGGCAGAGGTGCTCGCCGCTGCGGTTCGCGCGCGCGTCACCACCGTCATCTCGGGCGGCACCGGCTCGGGCAAGACCACCATGCTCAACGCGCTGTCGGCCTTCATCTCCGACAAGGAGCGGCTGGTCACCATCGAGGACGCGGCCGAGCTTCAGCTGCAGCAGCCGCACGTCGGACGCATGGAGACGCGTCCGCCCAACGTCGAAGGCAAGGGCGAGATTCGCCAGCGCGAGCTGGTCAAGAACGCGCTGCGCATGCGCCCCGACCGCGTCATCCTCGGCGAGTGCCGCGGCGAGGAAGCGTTCGACATGCTGCAGGCCATGAACACCGGTCACGAAGGCTCGATGGCGACCATTCACGCCAACACGCCGCGCGACGCCATCTCGCGCCTCGAGCAGATGATCGGCATGGCCGGCCTGCCGATGACGGTCGCGTCGATCCGCGGCCAGATCGGCGCCGCCATCCGCATGATCGTGCAGCTGCAGCGCCTGTCTGACGGCAAGCGCAAGGTCACCAGCGTGGCCGAGATCACCGGCCTGGAAGGCGAGACCATCCAGATGCAGGAGATCTACAAGTTCGTGCGCACCGGCACCGCGGCGGACGGGTCCGTGGAAGGCCACTTTCAGGCGACCGGCGTGCGTCCCCGCTTCCTGGCCGATCTCGTCGCCCGCGGCATCAACATCCCGGGCAGCTATTTCGACCCCTCCAAGCCGCTGTGACCGCCATGGACTTCGACGCGCCCTATATTGTCTATGCGCTGGTGGCCGGCTCGGCGATCCTGGCGTTCGAGGCGTTCTATCTCCTTTTCTTCTCTGCCGGGTCGTACCGCAACAAGATCAACCGGCGGCTGCGTCTCATGGACGACACGCCCGACCGGGAGAGCATCCTGGTGCAGCTGCGGCGCGAGCGCGGCCTGACCAGCAGCGGCCTCTACAGCCTGCCCGTCCTGTCGCTCAACCGGCTGGTCCTGCAGTCCGGCCTGACCATGGGGCTCACCCGCTTCCTGCTGCTGTGCGGCGCCGTCTCGGTCGCTCTGTTCGTTGCCGCGTGGTGGTACCGCGAGGACGTGGCCGAGGCCGCCATGGTGGCGGCCGGAAGCTGCGTCCTCCTGCCCTATGTCGCGCTCTGCGCCATGCGCAGCCGCCGCCACAAGAAATTCGGCGCGTATTTCCCCGACGCGCTCGACATCATCGTGCGCAGCCTGCGCGCCGGCCACCCGGTGCCGGTGGCGATCCAGATGGTGGCGCGCGAGATGCCCGATCCGGTCGGCACCGAGTTCGGCATCGTGGCCGACGAGATCACCTACGGCGCCGACCTCGAGGGCGCCATGCGCAATCTCTACTTCCGCGTCGGCCAGGAGGATCTGCCGCTGTTCGTCACCGCCGTGGCGATCCAGGCGACGACCGGCGGCAAGCTCAGCGAAATCCTGCAAAACCTGTCCGCCGTGATCCGGCTGCGCTTCAAGATGCGGCGCAAGGTGAAGGCGCTGGCCGCGGAGGGCCGTTTCTCCGCCATCCTGCTGTCGTCGGTGCCGATCGTGCTGTTCATCATCCTGCGGACGATCGCCCCCGACTTCTACACCAGCGTATGGCACGTCGCGTTCACCAAGTACGCGCTGGGCGCCGCCGGCGCCTGGATGCTGGCGGGAAACTACGTCATGTACCGCATGGTCAGCTTCAAGATCTGACGCCATGGACGCGATCTTCGACCTCATTCCCTTCGACGACCCGACGCTGATGGTCAGCGTGCTGGTGTTCGCGGCCACCGCCATGGTGGCCTTCGGCGTCATGGCGACGGTGCGCGTGCGCAGCGACGTGAAGCGCCGGGCCGCCGGCCTGAGTATCGATGCAGCGCAGTCCGGTGACACCGGCTCGCGCTCGCTGCGCCACGCCAGCATCAAGGCGACGCAACAGCTCATCGACTACGCCAACCAGCACTTCTCTCCGGCAGGCGAAGGCGAGGTCAAGCAGCTGCGCAAGAAGCTGCTCCGGGCCGGCTTCCTCGATCCGCGCGCCGGCGCGTACTATTTCGTGTCGCGCATCGGCATGGCGCTGGTCATGGCGGTCGTAGGCTTCTTCGTCGCGCCCTTCATCCTGGACGAATCGTGGTTCTGGCCAGCCGTGTGGATCTTCGGCATGGGCGGCTACATGAGCCCGTCGCTCTATCTCAACCGGCGCATCGCGCAGCGCTGCGAAGAGCACCGCATGGGCTTTCCGGATTTCATGGACCTGCTGGTGGTGTGCGCCGACGCCGGCCTGAGCATCGAAGCCGCGCTCGACCGCGTCGGCCGCGAGCTGGCCGACAGCTACCGGTCGCTGAGCCAGAACATCTACATGGCCACGCTGGAAATGCGCGCCGGCCGCACCATGAGCGAGGCGCTGGAGCATCTCGCCGACCGGCTCGGCCTGGAAGAGGCGCGCTCGTTCGCCACCCTGCTGCAGCAATCCGAGGAGCTCGGATCGAGCATGACCGACGCGCTGCGGGTGTACAGCGACGACATGCGGCACAAACGCATGTCGATCGCCGAGGAAAAGGCCTATGCGCTGCCGGCCAAGCTGTCGGTCCCGCTCATCCTGTGCATCTTCCCGGTGATCATCATTGTGATCATGCTGCCGGTCTATGTGCGGTTCAAATACGGCGTCCAATAGAACGGGATGACTTTTCTTCGCGTCGTCGTCTCGCTCTGAGCATGATCCCTCGGGTCAAGCCGGCGGGCAGGCTGTTCCGAAAACGCTACAGCGCCATCATCTCCACCAGCGGCGCCACGTCCTCGCTCGCTTCGACCGCCCACAGCCGTTGCGCCATCTCGCGTGCGCGCACCTCGCCCAGCACCGGGCCGACGAGGCCGAGGAATTTTGCCGTCAACCCGTCGTCGTCAAGCGGCACCTGGCGCGAGCCGAGGGCCTCGTCGGCCTGCCGCGTGAAGGTGCCGCGGGCGGTCGCGACGGTCACGCGCGCCGGCCGCAATTGCGGATAGAGCCGGTCGACATCGGCTGGCGCCGTGACGCTGAGCTTGTGCGCGAGCGCGGTCAGCGCCGGATCGCGGCGGGCCGCATCGGAGAAGTGCTCGAGCTTTATGGCGCGGAAGCGCAGCGCCAGCGCCATCAGGTAGGGGAAGCTCAGTTGCGCGCTGGCGAAGTCGTCCCAGCCGGTATGGGCATGCTCGGCGGCGATGCGGTAGGTGGCGACATCGACGCGCCGGACGTCCTCGGTCGCGATCTTCTCGTCATTGAGCAGCCCGATCAGCGCCTCCACGGCCGGCTGGATGTGGCGACAGCAGGCATAGGGCTTGATGTAGCAGTCAGTGATGCCGAACGGCACCGCCGGCGGCAGTGCGATGGGGCGGGCGCGCTCGCCGCGACCGAGCGCGAAGGCCTGCATGAAGCCGTCGCGCGCCTCGATCACGCCGGGGGGCCCTTCCACGCCGCGCTCGGCCAGCAGTGCCGCCTGCAGACCTTCGCGCGCCGCATGGCCGGCATGCAGCCGCTTGATGTCGGCGCCGCCGTTGACGAAGGCGAACAGGCCGGCCGAACTCGAGGCCGCGATGCCGAGTGCATCCTTGAGCCGTGCGGCCGAAAGGCCGCGCAGTTTTCCGGCCGCCATTGCCGCGCCGAGCGGGCCCACCGCGCCGGTCGGATGAAAGCCGCGCTGGCGCAGGTCGGGATGGCAGGCGCGTGCGACCGTGATGGCGGATTCATAGCCGGCGACGATCGCCGCGATCAGCGCCGGCCCGCCGGCGTGGCGCTCGTGCGCCACGGCGAGCGCCGCCGGCACGACGACGCAGCCGCAATGGGCCGAGCCGTGGCGGTAGCCGTCGTCGAGCTCGATCCCGTGCGCCGCGGTGCCGGACAGGAACGCGGCGTCGAGCAGGTCGGCGCGCCGCGCGCGGCCCGGCACCGGCACCGGCACGGCGCCCGGCGGGCGCACCGCCTGCAGCACCGCCTCGGCGGCGCCGGCGACGTTGCCCTGCGCGCCGGCGATCATCACGCCGACGGTGTCGAGCAGATGGCGCCTGGCGTAGTGCCTGACCTCGTCCGGCAGCGCGTCATACTCGAGTCCGGCGACGAAGCCGACCAGGGCCTCGGTGGCACCGCAGCCCGGTTCCAGCGTATGTAGCGCCCCGGCGTGAGACATGGCGACCCTCCAAATGGCGTGCGAGCCTACGTCTCCTCGATCAGCCGCACCATTGCCGGATAGTAGTTACGGCCATAGCCGGCGCGGCTCGTGCCGGCTGACGCCAGCCGAGCCGCCGGCTCGGGCCGCACGTCGAAGCCGGCCACCGGCCGGCCCGCCTTCGCCACCAGGTTGGCGCACATCGAGGCGCCCATGACGCCGAGCCCGATGAAGCCCAATGTCTCGATCGGCTTTGGCTGGTCATGAGTTCTGCTCCCGCTGGGTTAGTGTGGGGCGTGGCCGAGCCGCTCGGCGCGCTCCCTCTCCCCATTGGAGGGCTTTGCGCAATTCATCTCGGATGATTCGATTGTGACGAATGATTCGGGGGATTTGGAGATGGTGGAACGGGTGGTTGGTCAGCTGGGCTTGGCGGACGGGTTGGTGTCGGCGCCAGCGGCCCAGATGCTGGATGAACTTGATGCTGCGCTGGATTGGGGGCGGCTGCGTGCTTTGCTTGGCAAGCGTGGCGGCACGGGTCCTGGTAATTCCAGCTATCCGGCAGAGGTTTTGCTGCGATGCCTGCTGTTGGGGGTCTGGCACAGCCTGTCTGATCCAGCGCTGGAGGCGGCTATTGCCGACCGCATCTCGTTTCGCCGGTTTACCGGCTTGAGCCTTCACGACCGCACGCCCGATCACACGACGCTGTGGCGCTTCCGTCAGGAACTGGCGCAGGATGGTCTGGTGGATCGGGTGTTTGCTGAGATCACCCGTCAACTTGAAGCCAAGAACTTGGTGCTCAAGCGCGGTACGTTGATTGATGCCTCGCTGGTGGCCGCACGCGCCAAGCCGCCGCGCAAGCCGCGCGGAGAAGCGGCGGAGGCGCCGACCAAGCCTTGTGCCGATCCCGATGCCCGCTGGGGCCGCAAGGGACACAAGAGCGTGTTCGGCTACAAGATCCACCTTGGCGTCGATGCCGAGCACACGATCATCCGTCGGGTGAACGTGACCAACGCTTCGGTGACGGATACCGAGCCGGCCGATGGCTTGATCAGCGGCGACGAGCAGGCGGTCTATGGGGACCAAGCTTACTATACCCATGCTCGTCACGCGCGGCTGCGCGAAGCCGGCATCAAGGACCGCCTGATGCGCCGGCCCAACAAGCATCACCCCGAGCTGCCGCAAAGGCACAAGCGCCGTAACCGCTTGATCGCACGCAAGCGGGCGGCGGTTGAACGGCCTTTCGCCGTGTTCAAAGAACACTACGGCCTTCGCTGCATGCGCTTCTTCAGCCTGATCAGGAATAAGGTGCAGACGGTCCTGGCCTGCTGCGCCTACAATCTGCGCCGCGCCGCCAGCGTTCTGGTCCCGGCATGAAGATGAGTCTGTCCGCAAGCGTCCAACCATGCGCTTCACACCATGATGCAGCCTCAAAGCACCCTTTTCCGAGGCCCAAACGAGCACGTCGGGCCGCTAAAAAAGGACCAATGCGCCCTCACGCCGAAAACATGTCCTCTGCGCAAAGCCCTCCTACGGGGAGAGGTGGAGCAAGCAAGGCTGCAGTGTGTCTTACGCGGCGCCGCGAAGGTTAACCGCTCGCCGCCTTCTCCGCCGCCTTCGCTTCATCCCACAGCGCGTCCATCTCGGCGAGCGTCGCGTCGCTCGGTGACTTGCCGCGCGCCGCCAGCTCCCGCTCGATGGCGGCGAAGCGGCGCTCGAACTTGGCGTTGGTGGCGCGCAAGGCGGCCTCCGGGTCGACACCAAGGTGACGCGCCAGGTTGACGACAGCGAACAAGAGGTCGCCGACCTCGCCGGCCGCCTGGTCACGCTGCCGGCACGCGAGCTCCTGCTCGATCTCGTCGGCCTCTTCGCGGATCTTCGCCAGCACGGCGCGCGGGTCGTTCCAGTCGAAGCCCACCTGGCTGGCCTTGGCCTGGAGCTTGAGCGCCCTGGTCAGCCCGGGCAGGGCGACCGGCACGCCGGCGAGGGCGCCTGACGGTTTGTCGGCGTCGGCCTTCTCGGCTTTTTCGTCCGCCTTGATCCGCTCCCACAATTCCTTAACGGCATCGGCCGAGAGGCCGCGCGCATCGCCGAACACGTGCGGGTGCCGCCGCAGGAGTTTTCGTGTGATGGCGAGCACCACGTCGCCGAAATCGAAGGCCGAGACTTCCTGCGCCATGCGCGCATGGAAGACGACCTGCAGCAGCAGGTCGCCGAGTTCCTCGCGCAGGTGGTCGAGATCGCCGCGGCTGATCGCGTCGGCGACTTCGTAGGCTTCCTCGATCGTGTATGGTGCAATGGTGGCGAAGCTCTGCTCCAGGTCCCACGGGCAGCCAGAGCCCGGCGTGCGCAGCGCCGCCATGATGTCGATCAGGGCCGAAATGTCGCGCGAAGGCTTTTTCATGGCGGCGTCTTATCAGACCAATCAGGCCGGCGCGACGGCCGGAGCAGGGCGCACACAGAAAAGCGAGAAGCCGAGCTGCGCTGGGCCGAGCCGGCCCGGGAAGGGTCACGTGCCTGCCAACGACTGGTCGCGTCACCCGACATAAGCCAATACGACATGGACAGCATCGCCATGAGTGAATTCGGCCACCTCTCGCATGCCCATCCTGGCGTGCGCTTTCAGCGACGCGGGGTTGTCGCGGCGGATGAACAAAACGCCTTCGCGGCCCGGCAGTTCACGCCGCAGCGCCGAAAACAATCTGCCGGCCAGGCCGCAGCCGCGCTCGCTCCGGGCGACGCAGATCGGCCCGTAGAGATAAGCGTCCGCGGCGCCCGCATAGGCGGCCCGCATGGCTTGCACGATCGGAACATCGGCGTGCGCCGAAAACGCTGACGATACGAGAAAGCCGACGACGCTTCCTTGCCGGCGCGCGACGATCACCGGCATGGCGGCAATCGCCCGCGTGAACCAGTCCCGCGAAAATTCGACCGACAAGGCGCCGCCGCGGTCCGGCAGATTTTCCCTCTGGAGATCGAGGATGCCGGTTACGTCCGCCTCCGAGGCGAGCCCGATTTCCGTCTCGTTCAACGCCATGGAGTTTCCGCTATGCCAGCAGCGCGATCAGCGGGCGCATGTCTGGCTGCTGCTCCAGCCTGGCAATCCAGTCCACGGCGCGTTGAGCTTGGTCGGCCCCGATCACCGGCGCGGCATTGGCCAGAAACTTGTCCGCGATCTGCTCGTCGCTCATCGGGTTGTCGGCGGTGCCGGTCGCATGCGCGATGTGGATCTCGTGGCGCCCCTTGCCCACCGCGATGCAGGCATAGGCTTCATCCCTGCGCAACTTTTCGTCGGCGACGGGCTTCACCTTGCGCCGCAGCGCCGCAATGGTCGGGTCGGTTGCCTTGGCATCGGAGAATTGTGCGACGCCGGCGGCACCATCGATCAGCGCCGCGGCGGCGGCATGCAGCATGCTGAATTTCGACTGCAGGCCGGTCGCCGGCTCGCGCAC
>DATFWC010000667.1:0-2650 GCA_035259885.1 Xanthobacteraceae bacterium | reverse complement strand
GCCGTCGGCGCCGGGGCACCGCGCGCGCCTGCGCATCTTCACGCCCGGCCGCGAGCTGCCGTTCGCCGGCCATCCCACGGTCGGCACCGCCGTACTGCTCGCCAGTCTGGACGGCGGGGCCGAGCGCCGCACGCTCATGCTGGAGGAGACCGTCGGGCCCGTGCGCTGCGAGGTTGCGCCATCGGCCGGTGGCGGCTTTGCCCGGTTCGATCTGCCGAAACTGCCCGAGCAGGTCGGCGCGGCGGCGGACAGTGCCGTACTCGCGGGGGCGCTCGGGCTTGCGCCCGACGACATCGGATTTGCCGGCTTCGTGCCGGCCGTATGGTCCGCCGGCAATGCTTTCACGTTCGTTCCGCTGCGCGGCCGGGCGCACGTGGCGCGCAGCCGGCCCGATACGGGCCGGTGGGACGCGGCTTTCGGCAACGCCGGCGCCTTCCTGTTCTGCGGCGAGCCGGTGGCGGCGCAGAACACCTTCCACGGCCGCATGTATGGGCAGGGCATGGGCATCTACGAGGACCCGGCGACCGGTTCGGCGGTGGCGGCGCTGGCCGGGCTGGTGGCGCCGACGCTGCGCGACGGCGACCACGATCTCGGCATCGAGCAGGGTTTTGACATGGGCCGGCCGAGCCTGATCCGCCTCGCGCTCACGACGCGCCAGGGCCGGCTCGCGGCTGCTTCTATCGGCGGCGACGCCCTGATCGTCAGCGAAGGCGCGATCGAGGCTTGACCTGCGCGCGCTTTCCGCCGATTGCCTCGCCATGGATCTTCGGGTGGCGGCCGTCGAGCGGCTGGAACTGCGCTTTGCGCCACGGCCATGGCGGTTCGCCGATGCACGGCGCGCCGACATCGACGCCTATTTCGCCGACATGCAGCGCCGCAAGCCGGTGTGGAACGGGCGCATGCTGCTGCTGCACGAGTGGGCCCTGGATCACGGCGTCATGCGCGGCGCGTTCCTGGAGACCGATTTCGCCAGCTATATCGCCTGGCGCGACTGGGGCTTTCCCGATGCCGGGGTGATCAACTGCTTCGCCCAGGGGGCGCTGCGTGCCGCCGACGGTGCGTTCCTGCTCGGCGTCATGGGCGCGCACACGGCCGGCGCCGGCTCGATCTATTTCCCGTCCGGCACCCCCGATCCCAAGGACGTGACAGGCGGCGCGGTCGACCTCGACCGCAGCGTACTGCGCGAGCTTGCCGAGGAAACCGGGCTGGGCGCCGATGACGTGTCGGTGGCGCCGGGCTGGCACGCGGTGCTCGCCGGCCCGCGCATCGCGCTGATGAAGCCGCTGCAAGCGGCGGAGCCGGCCGAAGCGCTGCGCCACAGAATCCTGCGCCACCTCGCCGGCGAACAGAATCCCGAGCTTGCCGACATCCGGATCGTGCGCGGGCCGGCCGATCTCGATCCCAAAATGCCCGCCTTCATCCCGGCGTTCCTCCACGCGATGTGGCGGTGAGAAACGAAGGAGGCGTGCCACTTGCCCCAATTTGCCGAGCTTGCCGAACGGCCCTTGCCAAGCCCGACGCGGTGGCGTGAAGTGCCGCCATGAAGCCGTTCAAACTTGTGCGAAAACTGCGGATCGACCGCCCGAAGAAGTTCCGCCTCGCCGATGTCGACCCGGCCGATTGCGCCGGCTTCGACATCGAAAAGGACGTCGCCAAGGCCATCCTGGCCGAAGGCACCAAGCGCCTGGCCGAGCTGCAGGAGCGTCTCTACGCCCAGGACCGCTGGGCGGTGCTGGCGATGTTCCAGGCCATGGACGCCGCCGGCAAGGACGGCGCCATCAAGCACGTCATGTCGGGGGTCAATCCGCAGGGCGTCGAGGTCACGGCCTTCAAGGCGCCGAGCTCGCACGAGCTCGACCACGACTTCATGTGGCGGAGCGTCGTGCAGCTGCCGGAGCGCGGGCGCATCGGCATCCACAACCGCTCCTATTACGAGGAAGTGCTGGTGGTGCGGGTGCATCGCGAGT
Source organism: Xanthobacteraceae bacterium (assembly GCA_035259885.1). Taxonomy (GTDB): domain Bacteria; phylum Pseudomonadota; class Alphaproteobacteria; order Rhizobiales; family Xanthobacteraceae; genus DATFWC01. The sequence continues at coordinate 683 of DATFWC010000667.1, read as the reverse complement.
TGCTCGAGCGGCAGAGGCTGCCGCCCAAGCTTGTCACCAAGCATATCTGGCAGGAGCGTTTCGAAGACATCGCGGCGTTCGAACGCTATCTCGGCCGCAACGGCATCAAGGTGGTCAAGTTCTTCCTCCATGTCTCCAGGGAGGAGCAGCGGCGCCGCTTCCTCGACCGGCTCGAGGAGCCGGCAAAGCGCTGGAAATTCTCGATGGCCGACGTCGTCGAGCGCAAGCTGTGGGACCGCTACATGGAGGCCTACGACGACATGATCCGCCACACCTCGACGCCGGACGCGCCGTGGTACGTCATCCCGGCCGACAACAAATGGTTCGCCCGGCTGATGGTGGCGGCGGCCCTGATCGACACGATGGAACAGCTCGACCTGCAATATCCCAAGGTGGAGGGCGCCGCCTTGCGCGAGATGATGGAGGTGCGCCAGGCGCTGCTGGCCGGGGAGGGATCCGGCCGCCGCCGCTGATATATCCAATCTCACCCACCCGTGTCATAATATCCGCATGCTGTGGACCTACGTCCTGGTCATCGCGGTCGTCGCCTATCTGCTCATCGCCCTTCGCGTGCTGCGGCAGTACGAGCGCGGCGTGGTGTTCCTCCTGGGAAAATTCGAGGGCGTGCGCGGGCCCGGCCTGACCTTCGTGTTCGTGCCCATTCAGCAGATGGTGCGCGTCTC
>DATFWC010000666.1:0-4723 GCA_035259885.1 Xanthobacteraceae bacterium | reverse complement strand
GACCTTCAGCGGCGACCTCGCGCCGGCGCTGCTCACGCTGGACGCCGAAGTCGATCTGGTGTCAGCCGAGGGCCGGCGCACGCTGCCGCTCAACGACCTCTACATCGGCTATGCGCGGCACGACGCCGATACCGGGGACGGCAAGAATTTTCTGGCGCTGCAACCCGGAGAGTTCGTCACCGCGGTGCGGGCCAATAACACGCCGGGCCTGCGCTCGGCCTACGACAAGATCCGCATCCGCCGCTCGATCGAATATCCGGTGTGCGGTGTCGCCGTGGCGCTGCGGCGCGACGGGGAAAAGCTCGCTGACCTGCGCGTCGCCTTCACCGGCACCAATCCGCGGCCGGTGCTGCTCCAGGGCACGGCGAACCTGTGCGGGGCCGGGCTCGACGACAGCGTGTTCAAGGGTCTCGACCACCTGGTGCGCGACCAGATCATGGCGATGAAGACCACGTTCACGCCCGGCCACTACCGCCGCCGCGTCGCCGGCGTGCTGGCCCGGAGATTGGTCACGAAGTTGTTTGACGCGCCGTAGGGTGGGTTGAGGCGCGAAACTCGGCCAACGAACGGAAGCGTCGGCCCGACGCGCCAAAACCCACCATGATGAAATGCCGCGCGGTGGGTTTAGGCGCGCACCACTGCGACCGCATTGCAGGGCTGTGCAAAGCGCCTCAACCCACCCTACAAAGATTTTTCGGCTTCCTCCTCGCGCAGCTTGAAGCGCTGGATTTTTCCCGTCGCGGTGCGCGGCAGGTCGGCGCGGATATCGATCCAGCGCGGGAATTTCCACGGGCCGGCGCGCTCCTTCACGTGCGTCTTGACCGTGTCGAAGAAGCACTCGTCTGGCGAAAAGCCGTTCTTCAGCACCACGAAGGCCTTGGGCTTGATGATGCCGTCGGCATCCTGCTTGCCGATCACCGCCGCCTCGAGGATCGCCTCGTGCGACACCAGCGCCGCCTCGATCTCGAACGGCGACACCCACATGCCGCTGACCTTGAACATGTCGTCGGTGCGGCCGCAGTAGTGGTAATAGCCATCAGCATCGCGCAAAAACTTGTCGCCCGTATGGGTCCACTCGCCGACAAAGGTGCGGCGGCTCTTGGCCCGCTGGTTCCAATAGCCCTCGCCGGCCGACGGCCCGCGCACCACCAGTTCGCCGATCTCGCCGTCGCCGAGCTCGCGACCGTTCTCGTCGACGATTTTTGCGTCATAGCCGGGAACCGGTTTTCCCGTCGATCCGTAGCGCACATCACCCGGACGGTTACTGAGAAACGTCTGCAGCATCTCGGTGGAGCCGATGCCGTCCAGAATGTCGACCCCGACCTTGGCGCGCCAGCGCTCGCCCAGTTCCGCCGGCAGCGCCTCGCCGGCCGATACGCAGATGCGCAAGCGATCGGACCCGGCGCCAAGCGCGAGGTCCTTGTGGGCGAGCAGCGAGGCGTAAAGCGAGGGCACCGCATAGAACACGGTCGGGCGATGGCGCCGCATCACGGCGAGCACGGTCTCGGGCGTCGGCCGCAGCGGCAGCAGCGCCGTGCTCCCTCCCACCGACAAGGGAAACGACATGGCATTGCCGAGCCCGTAGGCAAAAAACAGCTTTGCCGCTGAGAACACGACGTCGTGCTCCATAATGCCGATGATGCCCTGCCCCATCAGCTTCGCGGTGGCCATGAGACTGGCGTGGATATGCTTCACGGCCTTCGGCTCGCCCGTCGAGCCGGACGAATAGAGCCAGAAGGCGACTTCGTCGGATATGGTCGCGGCCGTGAACGGCTCGTCGGGCTCGGCCACCAGCAGGTCTTCGAACCGGTGCACGCCGCCGAGCGCCGCCGCATCGGCCGCGCCCGCGCCAACGACGATCACGTGGCGCAGGTGCGGCAGACGGTGACGGATGGCCAGGATGGGCTTGGCCAGCGCCGCCGTGACCACGATGGCTGCGGCGCGGCTGTCGGCCAGCACATAGGCATATTGGTCGGGCGTGAGCAGGGTGTTGACCGGCACCGCCACCACGCCGGCGCGCACGGCGCCCCAGAACGCCAGGGGAAAATCGACCGTGTCGTAGAGCAACAGCGCCAACCGGTTTTCCTGCCGCAGCCCGAGCCGCGGCAACGCCCGGGCGAAGCGGATCGTGCGCGCCTGCAACTCCGCATAAGTCAGTGTTCGATCGGGATCCGCGAATGCGACCTTGGCGCCGAGACCGCGCGCCACGTTGGCGTCAATGAAGTCCGTCGCGGCATTGTAGCGCCGGCGCTGGAGAATTTCGTCGAGCAACTTACCTCCCCCGCACGGCCGATCTTCGTCATCCTTGGTGCAATGTCGCCGCCTTGGCTTGCAGCGCGCTGATGAGCTCGGTCGAGCCCTGCACGGCGACCCGCTGGTGATAGAGGCGCAGGCCATTGAGGCCGCCAAGTTCCTCGCCGTTGCCAGCGCGGCCGGGCCCGCCATGATGGCACTGCGGCATGACGATGCCGTGCCCGGTATGCACGTCGGCGACGGTGGAATCGACCGCCAGCAGCCGCCCATGGGCCGGGCCGAGCGCGGCGACGGCGCGCGTCAGGAAATCGCGGTCGTCGCCGTAGACCGAGGCGACGAGCGAGCCGCCGCCGCGCGCCACCAGGGCAAAAGCCTCGTCCTCGCTGCCATAGGGGAGAATGGTGGCGGCCGGACCAAAGACTTCGGTGTCGTGCACGGCGGCCGCCTCGGCGGCACCCGCGACTGCGAGCAAGGTCGGCGCCACGAACGACGATTTCTCCGGATCGATGCCGTCGAGTGTCGGCGCGTCCAGCCCGCCGCATACGAACGTGGCCTCCTGCGCGATTTTTCTGATCCCCTCCAGTGCGGCGAGCTGTTGCGCCGGCGTGACCACCGGGCCCATGCGCACGTCGTCGCGGCGCGGATCGCCGACGGCGACTTTCGCCAGCCGCGCCGCCAGCGCTTCAGTGACGGCATCCTGGCGCGCCTTCGGCACGAACACGCGGCGGATCGCCGTGCACTTCTGGCCGGCCTTTACCGTCATCTCGCGCGCCACTTCCTTGACGAAGGCGTCGAACACCGGCGTGCCGGGCGCTGCATCGGGCGCCAGCAACGCCGCATTGATGCTGTCGGCCTCGACGTTGACCGGCACGCCGCGCGCCAGCACGTTGGCATGGCTGCGGATGCGGCTGGCGGTGTCGGACGAGCCGGTGAACGCGATGACGTCATCGGCGCCCAAATGATCGAGGAGCTTTCCGGCGCTGCCGCACAGGAGGCTGAGGGCTCCCTCCGGCAGCACGTTGGCGGCGACCACGTCGCGCACCATGGCGTGCGACAGCAGCGCCGTGGCGGACGCCGGCTTGGCCAGAACCGGCACGCCGGCGAGCAGCGACACCGCCGCCTTCTCCCACAGGCCCCAGCTCGGGAAGTTGAACGCGTTGATGTGCACGGCGACGCCGCGCCGCGGGCTGAGCACGTGGATGGCCTGAAAATTCTCCGCCTTCGACAGCCGCACCGGCTTGTCGTCCACCAGCACGCTCGCATCGGCCAGCGTCCCGCCCAGGCGTGCATAATATTTCAGGGTCCCGATGCCGCCGTCGATGTCGATTGCGGCGTCAGTCTTCGTGTTGCCCGAATTGGCGATGGCAATCGCTTCATAGCGGGCACGGTTGGCCACCAGCACGTCGGCGACGGCGCCGATGAGCTTGGCGCGCTGCGCGAAGGTGAGCGCGCGCAAGGCCGGCCCGCCGCGCGTGCGGGCAAAGTCGAGCGCCGCCGCCAGGTCGAGTTCGCGCGCGCTCGCTGTCGCCAGCACGGTGCCATCGACCGGGTTGATGAGGTCGGTCTCGATGCCGGCGCCGGGCGACCAGCGGCCGCCCACAAAGCTTTCAAGCCGTTCCGGGGCAGATGAGCTCATCGGCGCTCCACCGCAAGGTATGATGAACTATATGGCGACAGCCCGGCCGGGCAATGGTACGAAACCGGGAACGGCCGGGACGCTGGCCGGATCGGCCCGGACGTCCGGAGGACAATGTGGCCCGCATGTGCGAAAGATCGCCAGCATGACCGAAAGCACGATGGACCAGGAAGATTTTCTGGGGCATGGCCGCTTCATCGACAGCGACGCGCCCACCGTGGTTGCATTCGCCCGCGAGGCGGCGACCGGCGCGGCCGACGATACCGACCGCGTGCTGCGTCTGTTCGGCGCCGTACGCGACGGCATCCGCTACGATCCCTATGTCGATATGGGCGATCCCGCCAACTTTCGCGCCAGCAGCGTGCTCGCCGCGGGCCGCGGTTTCTGCATCGGCAAGGCCGCGCTGCTCGCCGCCTGTGCCCGCGCCCTCGGCATTCCGGCCCGCGTCGGGTATGCCGACGTGCGCAACCATCTGACCTCGGCGCGGATGTACGACCACATCAAGAGCGACGTCTTCGTCTGGCACTCCTATGCCGACCTCCTCCTGGATGGCCGCTGGGTCAAAGCCACGCCGGCGTTCGACCTGGTCCTGTGCCAGAAGGTCGGATTGAAGCCGCTCGATTTCGACGGGCGCTCGGACGCGCTGTTCCATCCGTTCGACCGCGCCGGCCGCCGCCATATGGAATACCTCAGCGACCGCGGCACGTTTCACGACGTGCCGTTCGACGCGATCCAGGCCGACTTCCGTGTCGCCTATCCGGCCCTGATGGCGGCGCGCGGCCTGGCCGGCGATTTTCACGCCGAAGCGACAGCACCGGACGACGCCGGGGACCG
>DATFWC010000665.1:0-6761 GCA_035259885.1 Xanthobacteraceae bacterium | reverse complement strand
CCGGCTGTCGCGCGAGATCGCGGCGGTACAGCGCCTGACCGAGACCGAGGCCGTCAAGGAGATCGAGGCCGCCCTCGCCAAGGGCCCGCGCCGCGGTCCCAAGCCGGAAGGCGACGAGATCGTCACCGAGAAGGCGGCCTGAAGCCCCACATCGTGGAATGCAAGGCCCGGCCCCAAGGCTGGGCCTTTTGCTTCCTCGGCATACCTCTATCGGGTAGCGGCTTTCTGCATGAGGGCGGCGAGGTCCCCCGGCTGACGCGCCTGCCTGGCCTGGCGCCAGCCCCCGGCGGGCGTCATGGGGCCGGATCGGGCCCACAGCGGCACCGGGAGGGCGTTGTCATACAGAGCAAGCGCGTCGGCGACGCGGCCGTCATGACACGCCTGGCGCGCCAGCATCATTGTCCGGAAGGCGTCGGCCAGCCGCTCCGGCGCCACGTCTTCGGCCGCGCCCCGCTCTTCAATGAGAATGGCCAGCTTGAGATCCCGCGCGGCGCACTCGGCCGTGGCCGAGCGGGACGTGTCGATGGTTGCCGCGACGACTCCGACAGCGCCGAGGCAGGCCAAGGCGATGATCCAATGATGCATTGGTGCATGTCCCCGTGAGATGCCCGGATCAGTTCGCCACGCGCGCAAAGCGCGGCGCCAGCAGTGCGCTGTCGTAGATGGCGAGCGCGTCGGCGACGCGGCCCTCGTGGCAGGCCTGGCGCGCCCGTATCATGGTGAAGGCGGCGTCGGCCAGCTGGTGGGCCGCGATGTCCTGCGCGTCGCCGTGGTCTTCGATCAGGGTCACCAGCTTGAGGTCGCGTGCGGCGCATTCCGCCGCGGTCGTGTTCAGGCGGTCGGCCGTTTTCGCAATGCCGGCACCTGCGCACAGACAGGCCAGCGTGAGGATCCATTGACGGATGGAAGGCGATACGTGCTTCGTTGCCATTGCTGACTTGCTCCCCGGAAAAATTTTGAGATCGCTGCGAACGGGCAAATGCCGTTCAATGCGCGCACCATAGGGGCACGATGCACCCCCGCTTGTGACGTGGGTCACAGCCATTCCGTTCAATTCGTGCCGCGATTTTTTGCGACCGGACAAATTGCCAAAAGCTATGGCGAAAGGCCGGGACGGCTCCGGCGCGCATCGACAGGGGCGCCATGTCAGCGCGCCGCGTGCGTGAAGCGTTCCAAGACCACGTTGTCGTAGGTGGACAGCGCCTCGGCGACGCGGACCGCGGACGCGTTCGCGACCTACAGCGGAAGGTCGGGGCGGCTTTCGGTGCGCATCGACAGGTAGGCCTCCTCGAGGTCGAGCTCGCGCTCGAGGCGGCGTCGCGACTCGTCGGTCAGGCGGCCGTCGCGCAGGAGCTCGTGGAGAAACTCGCGCTCGGCCTCGATGATTGCCAGCCGCAATTCCACCTCCTGGGCGATGGCATCGCCATCCTCCGGCTTGGGGAGCTGACCGAGCCGGCGCTCGTAACGCGCGCGCAGCTGGCCCGCGACGTCGTCGGACACGTCGCAGGCGGCGATGAACTCTTCGAGGCGTTTGCGCGCGCGACCGAGAACCTGCTGGCGCGCCGCATGCTCGGCTTCCTGGGCCCGCGCCCGTTCCTCCCGGCCACCATGCGCCAGGCCGAGAGCGCGCATGACGGGCGGCAACGCCAGCCCCATGCCGACCAGCGTGATGATGATGACGCCGAAGGCGATGAACAGGATGAGATCGCGATAGGGAAACGGCGCCCCGTTGGCCAGCGTGAACGGAATGGCGAGCGCGGCAGCGAGCGAGACCACGCCGCGCACCCCGGTGAAGGCGAGCGCAAACGGATACGTCCAGGGCGGCGACGGGTCGCGGCGCGCGAGCGGCGGAATGAGCCAGCGCGGCAGGTAGGTGGCGGGAAACATCCAGACGAAGCGCGCCGCAACGACGACCAGCGTGGTCAGCAGCGTGGCGAACAGCACCTCGCGCAGGGAAAAATCCGCCAGGCGCTCCACCAGGGTGCGCGCCTGCAGGCCCATGATGAGAAACACCAGGCCTTCGATGAGGTAGATGATCAGGTCCCAGAAGAAGATGCCCTGAAGCCGCGTCGCCGCCTGGATGAGCAGCGGGCCCCGCCAGCTGACGTAGAGGCCGGCGGCCACCGTCGCCAGCACGCCCGAGCCGCCGAGGTGCTCGGGGACCCAATAGGCCAGATAGGGCGTCATCAGCGACAGCGTGATTTCCACCCGCGGATCGTTGGCCCAGCGGCGCACGAGCAGGCTGGCCCAGCCCACGGCGATTCCATAGGCGATCTCGCCGACCATGATGAGCGCGAAGGTGCCGCCCGCCTCGGCCAGCGAAAACGCGCCGGTGCTGATGGCGACAACGGCGAAGCGATAGAGGATCAGCGCGGTCGCATCATTGGCGAGGCCTTCGCCTTCGAGGATCACCTCCAGCCGGTGCGGCAGGTTGAGCCGGCGCGCGATCGCCAGCGGCGCCACCACGTCGGGCGGCGCCACGATGGCGCCGAGCAGGAAGCCGACCGGCCACGGCAATCCGAGCAGCCAGTGCGTGGTGGCGGCGACCGCGCCGGCGGTGAAGATCACACACCCGACGGCGAGCAGCGCGATCGGCCGCAGGTTGAAGTGGAACTCGCGCCAGCTCATGGACACGCCGGCGGAATAGATGAGCGGCGGCAGGATCACGAGGAGGACGAATTCCGGCGCCAGCTCGATCCGCGGAAGCCCGGGCACCAGCGCCAGGATCACGCCGGCGATGACGAGGAGAATGGACGGCGCGGTGTTGAGGCGCCGGGCGGCGATCGCCACCACCACCAGGACGGCGAGCATGAGCAGCAGGATTTGGATCGTATCGGTCATGACGTCGCGGAAAGATCGTAGGAAATCTGCATGGCGATCCTCAGCGCTCCGAAATCGAGCTGGAGACGATATTCACCGTGAGCGCCACGATGGCGGTACTGAACAGAAAGGCGAGAACGCCGTGGGCAACGACCATGCGGCGAAGCGCCTTGCTGGTGACCGCGACATCGGACACCTGGAACGTCATTCCGACCACGAAGGAAAAATAAATAAAATCCCAATAGTCGGGTTTGTCGTCGTCGGGAAATTTCAGGCCCTTCGCGTGCCTCCCCTCGCCGTAGAACGCGTAGGCATAGTGGAGCGCGAAGATGGTGTGGGTAAACGTCCATGACAGGATTACGGTGGCGATCGCCAGGGCGACGTAATGTGCGAAGCCCGGCGTCGAAGGCTTGAGCCCGGCAAGCAGGGCGAAGATTGCACCGAGGCTGGCCAGAGCAGCGGCGGCGGCCAACAGCAGAATGGCAAAGGCACCTTCATCCTGGGCCGCGGCATGCCGGCGGATTTCCGTCGCCGGCGAGCGCGCCATCATCACGGCGACCGCCGCGAGATAGAACGCCACGCCGCTATCCCAGCCGGCGAGCGCACAGGTCACCGGGCCCAGCCGGCTCGACAGCGCCAGGATGGCACCCGCGACTGTGCCGAACGCCGCCGACATCCACAGGCGGACGTGGGCACGGCCGATACGCACGATCCAGGGCACCCGCTCGCGGGCACCACTCTGGCGACGGTTCATGCGGCTATTCGACCCATAACGGCGACCGATCTCAAGGGCGCATGTCGATCCGGGCGCTGTCGAGCATATCGGCGCCGCGGTTGCTATAAGCGCCGACCATGTCGGTGCGCGCTGTTTCCCTTCGCGTCGTGCGGTGGATCCTGGCCGTCGTGGTCGGCCTGGTACTGCTGCCCTATCTGCTGGTGCCGGTGTATCTCGTGGTCGATCCGGTCTCGACCCTGATGCTGGGGCGCTGGGCGACCGGAGCACGGGTGGAGCGCGTGTGGGTGCCGCTGCACGAGATAGCGCCGCCGCTGCCGCTCGCCGTCATCGCGGCCGAGGACGGGCAGTTCTGCCGCCATCACGGGGTCGACACGCGCGGATTGCGCGAAGCGATCGAAGAGGTCGACGATCTCTCCGACCTGTCCGAACTGCGCGGCGGCTCCACCATCACGCAGCAGACGGCAAAAAACCTGTTCCTGTGGCCGGGGCGCAGCCTGGTGCGCAAGACGCTGGAATTCCCCCTCGCGCTGTGGATCGACCTGGTGACGCCGAAGCGGCGCATCATGGAGATCTATCTCAACATCGCCGAGTGGGGACCGAACGGCCAGTTCGGCGCCGAAGCCGGCGCCCGCTTTGCCTTCGGCAAGAGCGCGCGCAACGTGACGGCGCCGCAGGCGGCCCTGCTGGCGGCCATCCTGCCAAATCCGAAGCGGCGGAGCGCGCGCCAGCCGAGCCCCAGCGTTCGCCGCCTCGCCGCCATCTACGCGTCGCGCGCGGCCCGCTCGCCGCAGCTTGCCCAATGCCTGCGGACAGCCGAGACCCCATAGCCCCGCCGATGCGCCCACTGGCCTCGGCGCGGACGATCCTCTATAAGCCCGCCTGCCATCACGTCCGGGCGCCCGGCGCCAGAGGATCAAGGAGAACGCCATGGCTGTCCCGAAACGAAAAACCTCCCCGTCGCGGCGGGGCATGCGGCGCTCGGCCGATGCGCTGAAGAAGCCGACCTATATCGAGGACAAGGATTCCGGCGAGTTGCGGCGCCCGCATCACATCGACCTCAAGACCGGCATGTACAAGGGCCGGCAGGTGCTCAAGGCGCGCACGGAGGCGTGATCCGGGAGGGGAGGCTCGCGCGTGTTCCTCATCGGCATTCCGCTGCTGATCATTCCGTTTGCGATCTACAACATGATCGCGTTTCTCATGCCGGAACTCAAATGGACGGCCGAGATCGCCTCCATCGCCATGATGTCGGGCGCCCGCTGGACCATCACGCCCGAAGATGCCGTGCTCACGCTGGCGATCCTGTTCCTGTTCCTGGAAATCTTCAAAGCCAGCCGCGCCAGCAGCAGCCGCAGCATCGTCGACCACATGCTGTCGATGCTGCTCTTCATCGTCATGCTGATCGAGTTCCTGCTGGTGCCGCAGGCCGCGACGTCGACGTTCTTCCTGCTCATGATGATCGCCTTCGTCGACGTGATTGGCGGCTTCGCCATCACGGCGCGGGCGGCGCGCCGGGACATCGCCGTCGAGGAGGCGGTGGTGCCGGCCGATCGCGGCTAGCGCCGCTTTCTTGCCGCCCATGATCCGCGATTTCCATCTGCCGGGCCGCTCGCCGGTGATCGCCTGCGACGGCATGGCGGCCACCTCGCATCCGCTGGCGACGCAGGCGGCGGTCGAGATGCTGCGCGCGGGCGGATCGGCGGTAGACGCCGCGGTCGCCGCCGTCGCCGTGCTCGGCGTGGTCGAGCCGCAAATGACCGGCATCGGCGGCGACTGCTTCTGCCTGGTGTCGAAGCCGGATCAGCCGGTCTGGGGCTACAACGGCTCGGGCCGCGCGCCGGCAAGCGGAAGCGCCGAAACGCTGGCCGAACAGGGCTCCGGCTATCTCGACGGCGATTCCGTGCACAGCGTGACGGTGCCGGGCGCGGTCGAAGCATGGGCTGCCATTCTCGCGGCCCATGGCCGCTTCGGGCTCGATCGCGCGCTGGCGCCCGCCATCCGTTACGCCCGCCAGGGCTTTCCGGTGGCGCCGCGCGTCGCCTGGGACTGGGCCGGCCAGGCGGATCGCCTGTGCCGCGATCCGGGCGCCGCGCGGCATTACCTGCCGGGCGGCCGCGCCCCGGCGGCCGGCGATGTCGTCCGCTTCCCGGCGCTGGCGGCGACGCTGGAAAAAATCGCCGCGCAGGGAGCGCACGCGTTCTACCAGGGCCCGATCGCCGAGGACATCATCGCCACCCTGAAGCCGCGCGGATCGCTTCTCACCCTCGACGATTTGTCGCGCCACCGCGGTGATGAAACCGTGCCGATCTCGACCAACTATCGCGGGCTCGACATTCTCGAGCTGCCGCCGAGCGGCCAGGGCCTGACCGCGCTGGTCCTGCTCAACGTGCTGGAGCGTTTCGATCTTGCGGCGCTCGATCCGCTCGGGCCCGAGCGCTTTCACCTCGCCCTCGAGGCGGCGCGGCTCGCCTATGCGCTGCGTGACCGCCATATCGCCGATCCGAGCCACATGCGGGTGTCGGTGCCGGATCTGCTCGACAAGGGACTGGCGAAAAATCTCGCCGACCGCATCGATCGCGCGCGGCGCCTCGCCGCGGCCGACGTGCCGGCGATGGCCGGCGACACCGTCTACCTCGCGGTGGTCGATCGTGACCGCATGGCAGTGTCGCTGATCAACTCGCTGTTTTCCTCGTTCGGCGCCGGCATCTGCACCGAGGCGACCGGCATCATGTTGCACAACCGCGGCGCCTGCTTCGTGCGCGACTCCGGCCATCCCAACCGCATCGGACCGGGCAAGCGGCCGATGCACACGATCATTCCCGGCATGGCCATGCGCGACGGACGCTGCGCCATGCCGTTCGGCATCATGGGGGCGCACTATCAGCCCATGGGCCATGCCCAGGTGATCACCAACGTGGTCGACTACGGCATGGACGTGCAGGCGGCGATCGACGGCCCCCGCGCCTTCTGCGTCGACGCCGCGAGCGTGGTCGAGCGCGGCGTGCCGCCGGCGACCATTGCCGGCCTCGAACAGCGCGGCCATGAGGTCGTCGTGGCGCCGCGACCATGGGGCGGCGGCCAGGCGATCGCGATCGACTGGGAACGCGGCGTGCTGATCGGCGGTTCCGATCCGCGCAAGGACGGCTGCGCGCTGGGGTACTGAAGCTGAGCTCCGTAGGGCAAAGGCGCGCAAGACGCGGCTCAT
>DATFWC010000664.1:0-6642 GCA_035259885.1 Xanthobacteraceae bacterium | reverse complement strand
GCCGCCGCCGCCGGTCCGGAAACGACGAAGGCCAAGCTCGGCTTCATCGCGCTGACCGACGCCGGCCCGCTGTTCGTCGCCAAGGACAAGGGCTTTTTCGCCAAGCATGGCATGCCCGACGTCGAGGTGCAGAAGCAGGCGTCGTGGGGCACCACGCGCGACAATCTCGTGCTCGGCTCGGAAGGCAACGGCATCGACGGCGCCCACATTCTCACGCCGATGCCGTACCTGATCAGCGCCGGCAAGGTGACGCAGAACAATCAGCCGACACCGATGTACATCCTGGCGCGACTCAACCTCGACAGTCAGTGCATCTCGGTCGCCAGGGAGTACATCGACCTCAAGGTCGGCGTCGACACGGCGCCGTTCCGGGACGCGCTGCTGAAGAAGAAGGCCTCCGGCAAGGCGATCAAGGCCGCCATGACGTTCCCGGGCGGCACCCACGACCTGTGGATCCGCTATTGGCTCGCCGCTGGCGGCATCGATCCCGACCGGGACATCGAGACGATCGTGGTGCCGCCGCCGCAGATGGTGGCGAACATGAAGGTCGGCACCATGGATTGCTTCTGCGTGTGCGAGCCGTGGAATCTGCAGCTCATCCATCAGGGTATCGGCTACACCGCGATCAATACCGGCGAGCTGTGGAACAAGCACCCGGAAAAATCCTTCGGGCTGCGCGCGGCCTATGTCGACAAATATCCCAATGCCGCGAAGGCGCTGCTGATGGCTGTGATGGAGGCTCAGCAGTGGGCCGACGGAACCGAGAACAAGGACGAGCTCGCCGCCATCATGGCCAAGCGCCAATGGATCAACGCGCCGGTCGAGGACATTTTGGACCGCGCCAAGGGCAGGTTCGACTACGGCACCGGCCGCGTGGTCGAGAACAGCCCGCACATCATGAAGTATTGGCGCGATCACGCCTCCTATCCGTTCCAGAGCCATGACCTCTGGTTCCTCACCGAGGACACGCGGTGGGGCAAGTTCGAGCCCGGCTTCGACGCCAAGGCGCTCATCGCCAAGGTCAACCGCGAGGACATGTGGCGTGCGGCCGCCAAGGAGCTCGGGGTCGACCCCAAGGACATTCCGGCCTCCACGTCGCGCGGCAAGGAGACGTTCTTCGACGGAAAAGTGTTCGATCCGAACGATCCCGGCGCCTACCTCAAGAGCCTGGCGATCAAGCGCATCGAGGTTTGACGAAGCAGGGCCCATGAGCATGCCGGTGACGAAATCGGAAAGTATCGCGCTCGCGCCGCCGCGCAGCGAGGGCGCGCGCGTGCTGCCGTTGCGGCTGCAGCCGCGGCCGCTGCTCGGCCGCCTTGCCGCCGTGGCCCGCACGCTCGCCGCAGGCGTCGTCCCGCCCGCGGTGGTGCTGGCGCTTGCGCTGCTGGTGTGGGAACTGCTGTGCCGGCGCGCCGGCGCCACGCTGCCGCCGCCGTCGGCGGTGCTGCGCGACACCTGGGAGCTGATCGCCAATCCGTTCTTCGACCGCGGCGGCATCGACAAGGGGCTGTTCTGGCACCTGTCGGCGAGCCTGCAGCGCGTCGCCTTTGGCTATGCGCTCGCCTCTGTGGCCGGCGTCGCGCTCGGCACCCTGGTCGGGCAATCGATCTGGGCGATGCGCGGGCTCGATCCGATCTTCCAGGTGCTGCGCACGGTGCCGCCGCTCGCCTGGCTGCCGCTGTCGCTCGCCGCGTTCCGCGACGGCCAGCCGTCAGCGATCTTCGTCATCTTCATCACAGCGATCTGGCCGATCATCATCAACACGGCGGTCGGCATCCGCAACATCCCGCAGGACTACCGCAACGTCGGTGCGGTGCTGCGGCTCAATCACTTCGAATTCTTCTGGAAGATCATGATCCCGTCGGCGGCGCCGTACATCTTCACCGGCCTGCGCATCGGCATCGGCCTGTCCTGGCTCGCCATCGTGGCGGCCGAAATGCTGATCGGCGGCGTCGGCATCGGCTTCTTCATCTGGGACGCGTGGAACTCGTCCCACATCAGCGAGATCATCCTGGCGCTCCTCTATGTCGGCCTGATCGGCTTCGTGCTCGACCGAATCGTGGCGGCGATCGCCACCTTCGTCACCCACGGCACGGCAGCGAATTGAGGACGCGATGACCGCCTATCTGCAGATCGATCACCTCGACAAGAACTTTTCTCGCGGCGCGCAGCAGACCGAGGTGCTGCGTGACATCACGCTCACCATCCGGAAGGGCGAATACGTCTCCATCATTGGCCACTCGGGCTGCGGGAAGTCGACGCTGCTCAACGTCGTGGCCGGGCTGACGCCGGCGACGCGCGGCGGGGTCATCCTCGAAGGCCGCGAGGTCGACGAGCCCGGCCCCGACCGCGCCGTCGTGTTCCAGAACCACTCGCTGCTGCCCTGGCTCACGGTCTACGAGAACGTCCGCCTCGCGGTCGACAAGGTGTTTGCCGGCACGAAGTCGCGCGCCGGGCGCCATGCCTGGACCATGCACAATCTCGACCTGGTGCAGATGGGGCACGCCAAGGACAAGCGCCCGGCCGAGATTTCCGGCGGCATGAAGCAGCGCGTCGGGCTGGCGCGCGCGCTCGCCATGGAGCCGAAAGTGCTGCTGCTCGACGAGCCGTTCGGCGCACTCGACGCGCTCACCCGGGCGCACCTGCAGGATTCCGTGATGGTGCTGCATCAGAAGCTCGCCAACACGGTGCTGATGATCACCCACGACGTCGACGAGGCGGTGCTGTTGTCCGACCGCATCGTAATGATGACCAACGGCCCGGCTGCCCGCATCGGCGAGGTGCTCGAGGTGCCCCTCCCGCGGCCGCGCAAGCGGCTCGAGCTTGCCGCCAACCCGGTCTACCTGAAGTGCCGCCAGCGCGTGCTCGAATTCCTGTACGAGCGCCATCGCTTCATCGAGGCCGCGTGATGACTGGCGTGCAGCTTGCTCTTGTCACCTCTCCCCGCTGCGCGGGGAGAGGTCGGATTCCAAGCGAAGCGCAGCGGAGCGCAGGAATCCGGGTGAGGGGGCGTGGCCGCGAGTCTGAGCCTTTGGAAACGCCCCCTCACCCGATTTGCTTCGCTCCGCAAGCGCTCCGCTCGCAAATCGACCTCTCCCCGCACGCGGGGCGAGGTGGAGCAAGTGGCGCCGAAGGCGCAAGGCGGCACGTCGGAGACGCAACGTCATGAGCGAGCCGCTCGTCGTCATCGGCAACGGCATGGCGGCCGCACGTCTGGTCGAAGAGCTCAGTGTGCGCGCGCTTGGCCGCTACGCGATCGCCGTGGTCGGCGAGGAGCCGCGTCTCGCCTACAACCGCGTGCTGCTGTCGGCCGTGCTGGCGCGCGAGATCGCCGCCTCCGAGATCGTGCTGAAATCCGCCGCGTGGTGGCGCGGCCGCGGCGTCACGCTGCTGCATGGCCATGCGGCGGTAGGCGTCGACCCGCACGTGCGCCGTGTCCGTCTCGCCAACGGCGCCACGCTGCCCTATGCGAAGCTCGTCCTGGCCACCGGCTCGCGCCCGCTGCGCCTGCCGCTGCCGGGCATGAGCCTGCCCGGCGTGCTCACCTTCCGCGACCTCGGCGACGTATCGGCGATCGCGGGCGCCGCGCGCGGGCGCAAGGCGGTCGTCATCGGCGGCGGCCTGCTCGGGCTGGAGGCCGCCTACGGCCTGGCCAGGGCCGGCGCCCACGTCAGCGTCATTCACCTGATGGACCGCCTGATGGAGCGGCAGCTCGATGCGCGCGCCTCCGCCCTGCTCAAGAGCGCCATGGAGCAGAAGGGCATCATGGTCCATCTCCAGGCCAGGACCGCCGCGCTGCGCGGCATTCGCCGCATCGAGGCCGTCGAGCTCGCCGACCGCCGTATCGTGGAGGCCGATCTCGTCGTGGTGGCCATCGGCATCCGCCCCAACGTGGAGCTGGCGCGGACGGCCGGCCTCGAGGTCGGTCGCGGCGTGATCGTCGACGACGGGCTGCGCACCAGCAACGCCGACATCTTTGCCATCGGCGAATGCGCCGAGCATCGCGGCACCTGCTACGGCCTGGTCGAGCCGGCCTACGAGCAGGCGCGCGTGCTGGCGCAGCGCTTCGCCGGCGACGCGCGCGCGACCTATGCCGGCAGCGTGCTCGCCACCAACCTGAAAGTTTCGGGCGTCAACGTGTTCTCGGCCGGCGATTTTTTGGGCGGGCCCGGCACCGAGACCATCGTGCTGTCCGATCCCGGCCTCGACACCTACAAGAAACTGGTCGTCGCCGATGGCCACCTGGTCGGCGCCGTGCTCTACGGCGATACCGAGGACGGCCTCTGGTACCTCGATCTCATCCGCTCCGGCGCCTCCATTACCAAAATCCGTCACGACCTCGCATTCGGCCGGATGCTGGCGCAACGCGCCGCCGCGTGAGGCCGAAAAAATGTCCGGCGACTTCACCCCCGAACAGAAGCGCTACCTCGAAGGCTTTGTCTCCGGCCTGTCGGCGGCGCGTTCGGCGCGCAGCACCGCGCCGGCGAGGGTGGAGCCGACCGGACCCGACGCCGTGCACATCAAGGCGCAGGACCGCGTTGTCGCGGGCGGCGGCAAGCTCGCCGATCAGGAAAAAATCAAGCGCGAGCAGCATCCGTTCGATGCCTACGAGCGGCTCAAGGCGCAGGCCGCCGGCAACGAGCCGCCCAAGCCCGCCGACAATTTCCGCTGGCGCTATTTCGGCCTGTTCTATGTGGCGCCGGCGCAGGACTCGTACATGTGCCGCCTGCGCATCCCCAACGGCATCCTCAAGCACTGGCAGTTCGCCGGCCTCGCCGATCTCGCCGAGCGGTACGGCGGCGGCTACGCCCACGTCACCACCCGCGCCAATATCCAGATCCGCGAGATCGTGCCCGGACACGCCGTGCTGATGCTCGAGGGCATCCAGGACCTGGGCCTGTGTTCGCGCGGCGCCGGCGCCGACAACATCCGCAACGTCACCGGCACGCCCACCGCCGGCATCGATCCGCAGGAGCTGATCGACACCCGGCCCTATGCGCGCGAGTGGCACTTCCACATCCTCAACGACCGCGCGCTCTACGGCCTGCCGCGCAAGTTCAACGTCGGCTTCGACGGCGGTGGCCGCATCGCCGTGCTCGAGGACACCAACGACATCGGCTTCCAGGCCGTAGAGGTGAAGGACGGGTTCGGCGTCGAGCCCGGCGTCTGGTTTCGCCTGATGCTCGGCGGCATCACCGGCCATCGCGATTTCGCCCGTCCTACTGGCGTGGTGGTGCGGCCCAGCGAGGCGACCAAAGTCGCCGACGCCGTGGTGCGGCTGTTCATCGAGCACGGCGACCGCACCAACCGCAACAAGGCGCGCCTCAAATACGTGCTCGACAGCATGGGCCATGATGCCTTCGTGGCAGCGATGGAGGAGCGGCTCGGCGCCAAGCTCGCGCGCGTTGCCGACGACGCGCTCATGCCGCGCCCCGCCTTCGATCGCGCTGCCCATATCGGCGTGCACGCGCAGAAGCAGCCGGGCCTCAACTGGATTGGCGTGGTGCTGCCAGTCGGAAAGCTCTCGGTCGAGCAGATGCGCCGGCTCGCCAAGATTGCCGCCGATCTCGGCGACGGCGACATCCGTCTCACGGTCTGGCAGAATCTTCTGCTCTCCGGCGTGCCCGACGCCAAGGTGGCGCTGGCCGAGGCCGCCATCGCGCGCCTTGGCCTGACGACCAAGGCCACGTCAATTCGCGCCGGCCTTGTCGCCTGCACTGGCAATGTCGGCTGCCGCTTCGCCGCCTCCGATACCAAGCGCCATGCCGAGGAGATCGCGCAATGGTGCGAGGCACGCGTCGCCCTCGACGCGCCGCTCAACATCCATCTCACCGGCTGCCACCATTCGTGTGCGCAGCACTATATCGGCGATATCGGCCTGATCGCCTGCAAGGTCGAGACCTCGGCCGACGGCGACACGGTCGAGGGCTATCATGTGCTGGTCGGCGGCGGCTTCGGCCCCGACGCCGCGCTCGGCCGTGAGATTTTTCGCGACGTCAAGGCCGCGGACGCGCCGCCTACCGTCGAGCGCATGCTCAAGGCCTATCTGGCGCACCGCGCCGGCGACGAGACGTTCCTCGCATTCAGCCGGCGACATGAGGTGGAGCAGCTCAAATCGATGTTCGAGGCGGAGCGGGTGGAATGAATGCGGTGCCGCATACTCCCACCTCGCCCCGCGTGCGGGGAGAGGTCGACTTGCGAACGGAGCGCCAGCGAAGCGAAGCAAGTCGGGTGAGGGGGCGTGGCCGCGGGTCTGAGCTTGTGGAAGCGCCCCCTCACCCGGATTCCGTCGCTCCGCTTCGCTTCGCTCGGAATCCGACCTCTCCCCGCACGCGGGGAGAGGTGGAGCAAGTGGCGTGGCCTTGCGCTCAAAAAAGCACCGTCCATCCGTGCCTGTCCCGCATGCCCCGCCTGTACGGCGGAATCGCAAGCTGCGCAATGGCTTCGGCGCCGAAGCTTGGCAAGCCGGTGAAGCGTGGCTATGTCAGGGCGCCAGAGTCGGGGGCCAGATGCTTTGAATCTACCCAACCTCATTACGATCGCGCGCATCCTGCTGGTGCCGGTCATCGTGTGGGCGATCGGGTCGGGCGAAATGCTGTTCGCCTTCATCCTGTTCCTGGTGGCGGGCCTGAGCGACGCGAT
>DATFWC010000663.1:0-3390 GCA_035259885.1 Xanthobacteraceae bacterium | reverse complement strand
TTTTACCGCCAAGCGGCCCGCGCACGAATTTGGGACAATGAATCCTCCCTACATTGTCGTGGTCGAAGACGAGGCGACCCAGCGCCAGCTCCTGCTCGACTACCTGGGCAAGCACAACTTTCGCGTCAGCGGCGCGGATGGTGGCGCCGCCCTGCGCCGGCTGGTGCAGCGCGAGCTGCCGTCGCTGGTGCTGCTCGACGTCGGCCTGCCGGGGGAGGATGGGTTCGCGCTGGCCCGCTGGCTGCGCGAGCGCAGCGGACGCATCGGCATCATCATGGTGACGGCGGCCAGCGAAACCGTCGACCGCGTGATCGGGCTCGAGACCGGCGCCGACGACTATATCGCCAAGCCGTTCGAGCCGCGTGAACTCCTGGCCCGTGTCAAGAGCGTGCTGCGGCGGGCCATCCATGCCGGCGACACCACCAAGCCGCGCGTGCGCATGGGACGGCGGGTGCTCGATCTGGAGAGGCGACTGCTGGTCGATCCCGACGACGGGAGCGAGCAGGCGCTGACGGCGAGCGAGTTCGACCTGTTGAAAGTGTTTGCCGAGAATCCCAATCGGCCGCTCAACCGCGACTGGCTGATGGAGGTCGTTGCCGGGCGCGAGATGGAGGCGTTCGACCGCGCCATCGACCTGCGCATCACGCGGCTGCGCCGCAAGATCGAGGCCGACCCGGCCCATCCGGTGGCGATCCGAACCGTGCGCGGCGTCGGCTACATGTTCGTGCCATCGAAGGACTGATGGCCGGGGGCGTCGACCAAGGCAACGCGTGGGCCTCGCGTGGCTAGGTTTCGTCGATCTCGGCGAGCGCGCGTCGGATCTCCGCCGCCAGCGGTCCAAGGCCTTCGCGACAGCGCGTGCGGTCGCCGGCCTTGCCGGCCTGCTCGAGCGCGGCGGCGGCCGCCGCGACGCTGGTCGCGCCGATCGTTTGCGCCGCGCCTTTGAGCTTGTGCGCGGCGGCGGCGACCGCCGCAAGATCGCCGGTGCGCGAGGTTGCCGCGATATGGCGTTCGGCCTCGACCGCGGTGTCGCGGAATTTCGTCAGCAGCGAGCCGATGGCCGCGCTGTCGTGGCCGAGCCAGTCGGCCAGAACGGTGCGGTCAATCGCCATGCGCAGGGCCTGCGGCTGCACCGCGTCGCCGCCGGCGCCGGCCAGGGTCAGCCAGCGCTCCAGCGTCGCCTGGAGCTGCTCGATGCGCACCGGCTTGGCCAGATAGGCGTCCATGCCGGCGGCGAGACAGCGCTCTTCCTCGCCCTTCATGGCGTTGGCGGTCACCGCCACCACCGGCGTGTGGGCGGCGTCGGCACCGCGCTCGTCCTCCGCCGTGCGCAGCCGCCGGGTGAACTCGTGTCCGTCCATGCGCGGCATGGCGATGTCGGCAAGGACGGCGGCATAGCGGCCGACCTGACACGCCGCCAGCGCCTCCAGGCCATCATTGGCGGTGTCGGCGTCGATCCCCAGGAGGTCGAGCTGGCGCACCAGAACCTCGCGATTGATCGGATGGTCGTCGGCGACCAGAACCCGCGGCCGTGCCACCGGGCGGGACGCGCTCATCCGTTGCGCCGGCCGATCGGGCCGCCGCAGCGTCGTGTTCAGCGGTGAATCGGCGGGGGCCGCACGCAGCGTCAGCGTGACCGTGAAGGTCGAGCCGGCGCCGGGCGTGCTCTCGACCGCGACATCGCCGCCCATCAGCTGGACCAGGCGGCGGACGATGGACAGGCCGAGGCCGGTGCCGCCGAACCGCCGCGTGGTCGAGCTGTCGGCCTGGGCAAAGGGCTGGAACAGCCGCGCCCGTTGCTGCGCATCGAGGCCGATGCCGGTATCGCTCACGGCCAGGCTCACGCGCGTGCGTCGGTCGTCCAGCCGCGCGGTCGACGCGGTCACGCGGACACCGCCGCGCTCGGTGAACTTCAACGCATTGCCCACGAGGTTGAACAGGATCTGGCGGATGCGGGTCGGGTCGCCGACCAGGGCGTCGTCAGAGCCGGCCGCGATGTCGACATGGAGGGTCAGGCCCTTGGCCAGCGCCGAGCGCTGGAACGTGCTGAGCACGCCGTCGATCAGGCCGGAGAGCGAAAACGCCGTCAGCTCCAGCTCCAGCCGTCCCGCCTCGATCTTGGAGAAGTCGAGCACGTCGTCGATGATGCGCAGCAGCGCCTGCGCCGACTCGCGCATCGTGGTGAAGCTGCGCCGCTGCGCGTCGTTGAACCCCTGGCGCTCCAGCACCTCCATCATGCCGAGCACGCCGTTCATCGGCGTGCGGATCTCGTGGCTCATGGTGGCGAGGAAGGTGGATTTCGCCTGGTTGGCGGCCTCGGCCTCGGTGCGCGAGTGCTCGGCCGCTTCCCGCGCCGTCTCGGCCGCCTCCTTGGCGGCCGCCAGCGCCTCCTCGCGCTCCTTGAGCTCGGTGATGTCGCGGTGCACGCCGAGCAGGCCGCCGTCGTCGAGCGGCTTGTAGTTGAACTCGACGTAGCGGCCGCTCACCGTGCGTCGTTCGAAGCGGACGCCGCCCGGCGTGCGCATCATGTCGGAGCGCTGCCGCACCAGCGCCTCCAGGTCGTCGACCGGTCCGAAATCGCCGCGCGCGGCCTGGAAGCGAATGACGTCGGGCACGGGCACTCCCGCACGGGTCATTTCGGGCGGGATGCCGAGCAGCCACATGAACTGCCGATTGCAGAACACGTAGCGGAAATCCTTGTCGATGCGAATGACGGCGTCGTTCATGTTGTCGAGCGCCGTCTGCATGATCTCGCGCGTGTGCTCGACTGCGGCGCGTGCCGCCTCGGTCTCGGAGCGCTCGCGCTCGGCTGCCTCACGCGCGGCCTCGGCTGCCTCCTTGGCGGCGGTCAGGGCCTCTTCGCGCTCCCTCGACTGCGTGATGTCGCGATAGAAGCCGAGCACGCTGCCGTGGGGAAGCGGCATGAAGGCGAATTCGACATACCGGCCGTTCACCGTGCGCCGCTCGTAGCGGCTCCCCTCCGGCTTCAACACGCGGGCCAGCAGCCATTCGACTTTCTTGTCGACGTCGTCGACCGCGCCGTGTTCGCCGCGCTCGACCTGGTAACGAATGATATCCCGGAGCGACACGCCCGGATGCAGCAGGCCCGGCGGATATGCCAGGATCTCGCCATGGCGGCGATTGTTGAAGCGCAGGCGGAGATCCTTGTCGTACAGTGCCGCGCCGTCGCTCATGTTGTCGAGCACGGTCTGCATCATGTCGCGCGTGCGCTCGGCCTCGGCGCGCGCCGCTTCGGCGGCTTGCCGGGCGGCGGTCAGGTCCTGCTTGCGGTCGGTGATGTCGCCAGTGGCGCCGACCAGCCGGCGGGCGCGGCCGCCCGGGCCGCGCAACGCGATGCCGTGCTGGCGCGCCCAGCGCCACTCGCCGGCG
>DATFWC010000662.1:0-25365 GCA_035259885.1 Xanthobacteraceae bacterium | reverse complement strand
CGACGAAATCCAGATGATCGGCGGGGTGCTGCACATCAACGGGCAGGCGGTCAAGCGCGAGCGCATCGACGACTTCATCGACGACGAGGGCGGTCGCGCCACCCGGGTGAAGCGCTGGCGCGAGACGCTGCCCAATGGCGTTACCCATACGACGCTCGACATGCTCGATTCGTTCTACGACAACACGCCCGTCTATCACGTGCCGGCCGGGCACTATTTCATGATGGGCGACAACCGCGACAATTCCACCGACAGCCGCGTGCTCGCACAGGTCGGCTACGTGCCGTTCGAGAACATCGTCGGCCGCGCCGAGATCATTTTCTTCTCGATCGGCGAGGGCGAGCATGCCTGGGCGATATGGCGGTGGCCATGGGCCGTGCGCTGGAGCCGCCTGTTCACAATCGTGCGATGAGTCGCCGCCGCAAGGCTGTCGCCGATTCAGCGCCGCACGTCGATACCGAGGGTTCGGCGGCGGGCCCGCCTCCCGCCACCAAGCCGCCGCCAGCCGCCAAGCCGCCGTCGCCAACCAAGGCTCCGGCCGCCGCCAAGGCGCCTGCGGCCGAAAAGCCAGCGCCCGAAAAATCAGCGGCCAACAAGGCCGCGGCCGAAAAAGCCGCGGCGGACAAGTCGGCGGCGGAAAAGCCCGTCGCTGAGCCGGCGGCGGCCGGCGCGGCGCCGGCTCCGCGCCCGGCACGCAAACGCCGCAATGCGGCGCTGACCCGGCTGGAGGCCACGATCGGCTACACGTTCACCGACGTGAGCCTGGCCGAGCGGGCGCTGACGCACGTGTCGGGACTGCGCGGTCCGCGCAACCCGGCTGGCAGCTACCAGCGGCTCGAGTTCCTCGGCGACCACGTGCTCGGCCTGGTCATCTCCGACATGCTGTTCCGCGCTTTTCCCCGCGCCAACGAGGGCGAGCTGTCGCGCCGCCTCGCCGAGCTGGTGCGCAAGGACGCGTGCGCCGACGTGGCCCGTGTCCTCGATCTCGGCGCCGCCATCAAGCTCGGCGGCTCGGAGGTCCGGACCGGCGGGCGGCGGCGGCCGACCATTCTGGCCGACGTGTGCGAGTCGCTGATCGGCGCCGTGTTCCTCGACGGCGGCTATGCGGCGGCGGCGGAATTCATCGAGCGGTTCTGGCACGAGCGGATGATCACGCCGGTGCGGCCGCTGCGCGATGCCAAGACCATGCTGCAGGAATGGGCGCAGGGGCGCGGCCTGCCGACGCCGACCTATCGCGAGGTGGCGCGTACCGGCCCGCAGCACAGCCCCGAGTTCCGCGTGGCGGTCGAGCTGCCCAACCGCGAGTCGGCGGAAGGGGTTGGCCGCTCCAAGCGCGCCGCCGAGCAGGCCGCGGCCGCCGCCATGCTGGAGCGCGAAGGGGTGAAAGTCGAGGTCGGCCGCGGGCCGTGAGGCGAGGGTGGTGCGCAAGATGCGGGCGCCCGCGAAGGCGGGGCAGGACAAGGCGCTGGCCGGCGAACCGACCCGCTGCGGCTTCGTCGCGCTGATCGGCGCGCCCAACGTGGGAAAATCCACGCTGGTCAATGCCCTGGTCGGCGCCAAGGTGGCGATCGTCACGCACAAGGTGCAGACCACGCGGGCGCTGCTGCGCGGCATTGCCATCGCGGGCGCCGCCCAGCTCGTATTCATCGATACGCCGGGCATTTTCGCGCCGCGGCGGCGGCTCGACCGCGCCATGGTGGCGACCGCCTGGGGCGGAGCGCGCGACGCCGACATCGTTGCCGTGCTCATCGATGCCAAGCGCGGCCTCGACCCCGAGGCTGAGGCGATCCTCGGAAAGCTCGCCGAGGTGCGCCAACCGAAGATTCTGGTCATCAACAAGGTCGACCTGGTGCCGCGGCCAAGTCTGCTGACGCTCACCGCCGGCGTCACGGCGCGCGAAAATTTCGCCGCCACCTTCATGCTGTCGGCGCTGACCGGCGACGGTGTCGGCGACCTCAAGGCATGGCTCGCTGACCATGTGCCGCGCGGGCCATGGCACTACCCGGCGGACGAGATTTCCGACGCCCCGCTGCGCAGCCTGGCGGCGGAGATCACGCGGGAAAAACTTTATCTCCGCCTGCACGAGGAGCTGCCGTATCGTTCAACCGTCGCCACCGACCAGTGGAAGGAGCTCAAGGACGGCTCCGTGCGCATCGAGCAGACGATCTATGTGGAGCGCGAAAGCCAGCGCAAGATCGTGCTGGGCAAGGGCGGGCAGACCATCAAGGCGATCGGCGCCGAGGCGCGGCGCGAGATTGCCCAGATCGTCGAAGCGCCCGTGCACCTGTTCCTGTTCGTCAAGGTGCGCGAAGGGTGGGGCGACGATCCCGAGCGCTATCGCGAGATGGGCCTCGAGTTTCCCGACGACTAGACGAGCCCGTCCCCGTTCCGCCGCGTTACAGCCGTCCGCCGTTGCGCAGGCAATAATCCGCATGGCGCACCACCCAGGCGCCGCGTCCTCTGACGTGCGGGACGATCTGGTCGGCCATGCGATAGCAGCTCACGAACAGCGGTTCCGGCAGGACCGGCGGCTGAACATCGGTGATGAGCTCGACGCGCCGGTATCGGGGATTGGTGTTGCAGAAGCCGCCGACTCCGCTCACGGTCGTGCGGCATTGCGCGAACGTGTCGAAGCCGCAATTGCTGGGGCCGCCGCGCGTGCTGTACTGCGCGCACCACGGATATTCCCGCGCCTGACCGTATCCGACGCCGAGCAGCAGCGTCAGGACGGCGGCCACGCCATATGTCGCCCGCATTGGCCATCCTCCTCGATCGCCCAATCACCGTTGGGCGGCGGGCCCGCCTGGTGCGCGCAACGTCACGATGACCGCTTGGGCGGCGCACATCACCATTGGGGCCCGCATTGGGACGCAAGGTGCATGCCAGTGCGCGCGCCGGCGCGGCGCACAATTGGAAAATGCGCGCTTTTAGCGCTGCGCAGGAGGACGTGCATCGGCGGTTTTCCGTCCAAACCCGGCGGCGGATCGGCAACATTCGGCCATGTCATCGGCCGCTTGCAAACCTTGCCGAACGCAGGTTCTTGTCAGCGCCAGCGCGCCAGCTCGAGCCTGCCGCAGGCACAAAACCTGCCGCGAGGGGGCGGTCGAAGGTCAGTGAGGCAAATGGAGTCTGGTCGATGAGTCGCTGCCGATCCGCATTCTCCGCCATGGTCACGGCCTTGGTCCTCGCGGCTCCCGCCGCAGGCGCGCAAAATGTTCCGCGGCTCAACACCAACCAGGCCTATGTCGAGGAGGCGGCGCGGACCTCGTCGCTCGACGTCAAGGATCCGATGGCGGTGTTCGGCTTCGTGCTCGACAGCCTGCCGGACCGCGTCAAGGTCTACCCGACCGAGAACTATTACTACTTCAGCTTCCTGCACAACGGCGTGCCCTATGCAGGCAACATCCGGCTCGACGCCAGCAACCGCGACGACGGCAAGGTCAGCTTCGGCTACTACGAGGATTACGCGAAGTGGAAGCCGGAGGTGCCGGTCACGTTCCGCCTGCTCGACGCGGCCGACGGGGTGCGGCTGGAAAAGGTCGATCGCTTCGCCTACCGCCTGTCGTACCGCCAGAAGGCGGTGGTGTTCGAGCTCAACGACCTGACACAGGCCAGGCCATCGCGGCTCGGATCGGACGAGACATTCATCGGGCCGATCTTCGACGAGTCGGGCATCCGCTTCTTCCTGATCTACAATGCACGGCTGAAGATCTTTCACTACGTGCTCGACGAGAGCGCACCGGCCGCCGATGCGCTATTCGCCGTCGAGGGCCGCGACCGCATCCTGATCGGCAAGCGCACCGGCTTCGCCTTCTACCGCGACCACCGGCTCGACCGCAAAATCCTCATCGGCGTGTACCTGCGCAATGCTGAGCTCAACACCTATTTCGACGGGCCGTTCGACCAGCTCCCTGACAATTTCATCGAGGGCGAGACGCTGCGCGAGGCGCTGGTCGCGCTCGACCCGAGCCTGAAGGGAAAAATCGATCGCTTCGGCGCCTGGCCGGGGGGCGAGGAGCGTTACATGATCGCGCCGTACATCATGTACGAGAAGGCGAGCGATCTCGCATTCTTTGATCAGTGCGCCACCAGCCGGAAGACTCCGGCCGGTGAGTACTACCGGTGTTTCTCGGTCGACGAGTCGCTGGTCAGAACCGACACGCCGCGCCGGCGACCGGCCGGCACCCGCAAGTCGCGCTGACGCCGATGCGGAGGCGCGCAACATATGGCCCGGCCGATCATTTGCTCCAGGCGGTGATTGCTGCGAGGCGAGGTCCATGGACATCCGGGCGGTGACACATGCGGCCCGCACCTGGCCGCTTGGACTGGGCCTGCGCGGCCTGGTTCCCAATTCCTACGATCTCGTCGTGTTTGTCCTCATTGCCGGCGGCTTTGCGGCACTCGCGCATGCGGCGCGAGAGATGGGCGAGCCGCTGGCCGTGCTCGATGTCACTCCCGTCACGCTCGATCCGGCGCATCTGCCGGAATACGCCTTGCGAACCACGACACGTATGTTCGCCGCCGTCCTGGCGTCGCTGCTGTTCACATTGACGGTCGGTACCTGGGCGGCGAAGAGCCGCAGAGCCGAGCTCGTGATCGTGCCGGCACTCGATATCCTGCAGTCGGTGCCGGTGCTCGGTTTCCTGACCTTCACGGTCGCCTTCTTCATGCGGCTTTTTCCCGGAAGCCAGCTCGGTGCCGAGTGCGCGGCGATCTTCGCGATCTTCACCGCCCAGGCCTGGAACATGGCCTTCAGCTTCTATCAATCGCTGCGGACCCTTCCGGGCGATCTCGATGAAGTGAGCCGGCATTTCCAGCTGTCGCCGTGGCTCCGCTTCTGGCGGCTCGAGGTTCCGTTCGCGGCGCCCGGCCTCATCTGGAACACGATGATGTCGATGTCGGGCAGCTGGTTCTTCGTGGTCGCCTCGGAAGCCATCACGGTCGGCAACACCACGGTCATGCTGCCCGGCATCGGCTCCTGGCTGGCGGCCGCGATCGCGGCCAAGGACATTGCCTCCGTCGCGCTGGCGGTCGCCGCGATGGCGGTCACCATCCTGGCCTACGATCAGCTGATATTCCGCCCGATCGTTGCCTGGGCCGACAAATTCCGCTTCGAACAGACGGCGGCGCAGCATCGGCCACAGTCCTGGGTCTATGATGTCGTGCGCAGGGCACGGCTCATCAAAAAAATTTCCCAGCCGGTCGAGTGGGCAGCCGCGCGCTTGCGCTCCCTGTCGCGTCGCAGCGGTGGAGGGCGCGGGCCGTCGCTGCCGCCATACGCCGGCAAGCTCGCAGACGCATGCTGGCGCGCGGCCATCGTGGTCGGCATCGGCTATGCGCTCTGGCAGGTCGCGCAATACGTCCGGCTCACGCTCGGTCGCGAGGAGGTGGTCGCCGTCTTCGGGCTCGGGGCGGTCACGCTGGTGCGGGTCGTTGTTCTGATCGCGATTGCCAGCCTCGTCTGGGTGCCGATCGGCGTCTGGATCGGACTGCGGCCGTGGGCCGCTCAGCGCGTGCAGCCGCTGGCGCAGTTCCTTGCCGCCTTTCCGGCCAACGTCCTGTTCCCTGTCATCGTTGTCCTCATCGTGTCGTGGCACCTCGATCCGAATATCTGGCTGAGCCCACTGATGGTGCTCGGCACCCAGTGGTACATCCTGTTCAATGTCATCGCCGGAGCGAGTGCGTTCCCGACCGACCTGCGCGAGGCTTCGGCGCTGTATCGCTTGCGCCCGCCACAATGGTGGCCGAAGGTCATCCTGCCCGGGATCTTTCCGTACTACGTGACCGGCGCATTGACGGCGTCCGGAGGATCGTGGAACGCGAGCATCGTCGCCGAAGTTGCCAGCTGGGGCGACACCAAGCTCGAGGCGACGGGCCTCGGCGCCTACATCGCCGAGGCAACCGCGCGTGGAGACTATGCACGAGTCGTGCTCGGGATTGTCGTCATGTCGATCTACGTCGTTGCGTTCAACCGCCTGCTCTGGCGGCGACTCTACCGGCTGGCGGAGCGGCGCTTTCGTCTGGACTGAAAGGAGCTCGCATGGAGCCAGCCACCGATGTTGCGCCTTCCGTCCGACGAAGCGCGCCCCTCGTCGCTGTCGAGGGCGTGAGCCAGGTCTATCGAACAGGTGCAACGAGCGATGCCCTCGTCCTGGAAGGGGTATCGCTCGTACTCAATGACAACGAGATCGTCGCATTGCTCGGCCGTTCCGGTTGCGGGAAATCGACCCTGCTCAGGATCATCGCCGGCCTGATGCGCCCGACGTCGGGCGCCGTGCGCATCGACGGAGTGCCCGTGGAAGCGCCTGCCAGCCAGGTCGCCATGGTGTTTCAGAGCTTTGCTCTGTTCCCCTGGCTCACGGTGCTCGAGAACGTCGAGATCGGGCTCGAAGCCAAAGGCATTCCTGCGCCAGAACGCCACAAGCGGGCGCTGGCCGCCATCGATCTCATCGGCCTCGACGGATACGAGAGCGCCTATCCCAAGGAACTGTCCGGCGGGATGCGGCAGCGGGTGGGCCTCGCACGCGCGCTGGTCGTGCACCCCAAGGTCCTTCTCATGGACGAGCCGTTTTCGGCGCTCGACGTGCTGACGGCCGAAACGCTGCGCACGGACCTGCTCGACCTGTGGTGCGAGGGGCGCATGCCGATTTCCTCGATCCTCATGGTGACGCACAACATCGAGGAAGCGGTCCTCATGTGCGACCGGATCCTGGTGTTCTCGTCGCATCCGGGGCGAATCGTAACCGAGATCAAGGTCGACCTGCCGCAGCCGCGCAACCGCCTGCGGCCGGATTTTCGCCAGCTGGTCGACGACATCTATGCGCGAATGACGGAGCGGGCACCCGGCAAGTCACCGCGCGAAGGCCTGTTCGCCGGGACCGGCATCGCCATGGTGCTGCCGCGGGTTTCCCCCAACCTGCTGGCCGGTCTGATGGAGACGGTGGCCGCCGAGCCTTACCACGGCCGCGCCGATCTGCCGCCGCTCGCCGCCAGCCTTCAGCTCGAGGTCGACGACCTGTTCCCCATTGCGGAAGTCCTGCAATTGCTCCGGTTCGCCGACTTCGAGGGGGGCGACATTCAGCTGGCCGAGGCGGGCAGGCGTTTCGTCCAGGCCGGTCCCGATGCGCGCAAGAAGCTCTTTGCCCAGCATCTCCTGACCTATGTGCCGCTTGCCGGACACATCAAGCGCGTGCTGGAAGAACGGGCCTCGCGTCACGCCCCGGCAAGCCGCTTCCACGATGAACTGGAGGACCACATGTCGGGGGAACTGGCCGAGCAGACCTTGCGCGCGGTGATCTCATGGGCGCGCTACGGCGAGGCTTTCGCCTACGATGAGCAGGCTGGGCTGTTCAGCCTCGACAACCCGACTTGAGCGCGGCGTTGCGACCGGCGGCCGGCTCATCCGGCATGGTGGGCGGGCGGCGCATGCGCTAGATATGCTTGAGATATGCTGCGATTGAATCGGCCGCAGGGGAAGGAGCCCCTCGACGATGGAATGGACCGACGACGGCATCGTGCTGGGGACGCGGCGGCACGGGGAGGCGAACGCCATCCTCGAGGTCATGACGCCGGCGCACGGGCGCCATCTCGGGCTGGTGCGCGGCGGCGCCGGCTCGCGCCTGCGGCCGGTGCTGCAGCCGGGAAACTCCGTGCACGTGGTATGGCGCGCCCGGCTCGACGAGCATCTCGGAACCTATGCGGTCGAAGGCTTGCGTCTGCGCGCCGCGACGTTCCTGTCCGCCGCCCACGCGGTCTACGGCGTGACGCATCTCGCGGCGCTGTGCCGCCTGCTGCCCGAACGCGACCCGCACCCCGCCGTCTACGCCGCGCTCGAAACGCTGGTCGACCGCTTCGACGCGTCGGAATTGTTCGCCGCCGAGATGGTCCGGTTCGAGCTGGATCTGCTGGCCGAGCTCGGCTTCGGCCTCGATCTCGCCTGCTGCGCGGCGACCGGCGCCCGCGACGACCTCATCTATGTCTCGCCGAAATCGGGCCGGGCGGTGTCGCGCCAGGCCGGCGCACCGTGGCAGGACAAGCTGCTGCCCTTGCCGGCCTTCCTGCGCGACGAGCCGCCGGCGGCGCCGCCATCGGCCGATGACGTCACAGCCGGCTTTGCGCTGACCGGCTTCTTCTTTGCCCGCGATGTGCTGGGCCCGCGCGGCATCGTGTGGTCGCAGGCACGCGAACGCTTCATTGCCGCCATGGCGCGTCCCACCCGGACGGCGGTGAACGGCTGAGGCGCAAAAACCCCGGGCGAAAAAAAAGGCCGGCCACAGGCCGGCCCCATTCGAGTCAAGAAAACCGATCAGCACCTCCGCACGCATACCCGTGCGCTGCTCCAGTAGCGGTGCCGGCAGACCAGCGGGCACACCGGACCGGCGCTGCCGCGGCGCCAATGGCTCCGGCGCGCACCGTGGACATAGACGCCGCCGCTGCCCCAGCGCCAGTGCTGCACCTGGCCGGTAATGCCGGTCGCCGCTGCCGCCTCGCCGATGGCCGCACCGCTCGCCGGCGCGGCCGAGACGTTGGAGCTGCCGACAAGAGCGACGCCGATCGCAACCAGCATCGCAAACAAGATGGCTCGCATTCCCTTCTCCTGTGTTGGCCACGTAATCCAAGGCGGAGCCGATAACTCCGCCCGCACCCCTCCCGCCGCAGTTGCAAAGATTTCACCATACAAATCGCGTGGAATCTTGGCGCCGGAAAGCTAGTCGGTCGGACCTTAATCATCTACCGCCGGGGCGTTCATCCCTTGTTCAGATGTCCCGTTGGCGCTACCGATCGGGTATGGGCAAACAAGTGATTCCTCCCGAGCGCAGCGAGTTCGAAGAGATCACGCTGCGCGACGCACTGGAAGAGCGCTACCTGCAGTACGCGCTCTCCACCATCATGAACCGGGCGCTGCCGGACGCGCGCGACGGGCTCAAGCCCGTGCACCGCCGGCTCGTCTACGCCATGCGCCAGCTGCGCCTCGATCCGGGCGCGACGTTCAAGAAATGCGCGCGCGTCGTCGGCGACGTGATCGGCAAATTTCATCCGCACGGCGATCAGGCGGTGTACGACGCGCTGGTGCGCCTGGCGCAGGATTTCGCCCAGCGCTATCCGCTGGTCGACGGGCAGGGCAACTTCGGCAACATTGACGGCGATAATCCCGCCGCCATGCGCTACACCGAGGCGCGGCTCACCGAGGTGGCGCGCCTTCTGCTCGACGGCATCGAAGAGGACGCCGTCGATTTCCGCCCGACTTACGACGGAACCGAACAAGAGCCGGTGGTGCTGCCGGCGGCGTTTCCCAATCTGCTGGCAAACGGCGCCCAGGGCATCGCGGTCGGCATGGCGACTGCCATTCCGCCGCACAACGTGGCGGAAATCTGCGACGCGGCGCTGCACCTGATCGACCATCCCAACACCAAGAGCCGCAACCTCCTCAAGTTCGTGCGCGGCCCCGACTTCCCGACCGGCGGCATCATCGTCGACCCGCCCGAGACGATCGCGCAGGCCTATGCGAGCGGCCGCGGCTCGTTCCGCGTGCGCGCCAAGTGGGCGAAGGAGGACACCGGTCGCGGCACCTACGTGGTGGTGGTCACCGAGATTCCCTGGCTGGTGCAGAAGGGGCGGCTGGTCGAGCGCATCGCCGAGCTGATCGCCGAGCGCAAGTTGCCGCTGCTCGGCGACGTGCGCGACGAATCGGCCGAGGACGTCCGCCTGGTGCTCGAGCCGCGCTCGCGCACGGTCGATCCCGGCCTGCTGATGGAATCGCTGTTCAAGCTCACCGAGCTCGAAAGCCGCATTCCGCTCAACATGAACGTGCTGGTGAAGGGCCGCGTGCCGGCCGTGCTCGGCCTGGCCGAGGCCATCCGCGAGTGGCTCGACCATCGCCGCGAGGTGCTGGTGCGGCGGTCGCGCCACCGGCTGGCGCAGATCGACCACCGCCTGGAAGTTCTCGGCGGCTATCTCGTCGCCTATCTCAACCTCGACAAGGTGATCAAGATCATCCGCAAGGAGGACGAGCCGAAACCCGTCCTGATGCGCACGTTCAAGATCACCGACGTACAGGCGGACGCCATCCTCAACATGCGGCTGCGCAACCTGCGCCGGCTGGAAGAGATGGAAATCCGCCAGGAGGACAAGAACCTGCGGGACGAGAAGAAGTCGCTGGAAAGCCTGCTGCGCTCCGAGCCACAGCAATGGAAGACGATTGCCGCACAGATCAAGGAGGTGCGCACGAGCTTCGGGCCCAAGACGCCGCTCGGGAAGCGCCGCACCGAGTTCGCCGAGGCGCCCGAGCACGACGAGGCCGAGATCGAGGCCGCCATGGTCGAGCGCGAGCCGATCACCGTCGTGGTGTCGGAAAAGGGCTGGATCCGCGCGCTGCGCGGCCATGTCGGCGACCTGTCGGCGGTGCAGTTCAAGACCGATGATCGGCTGAAAATCTCGTTCTTCGCCGAGACCACGTCAAAACTCCTGGTGTTCGCCACCAACGGCCGCTTCTACACGATCGAAGCAGCCAAGCTGCCCGGCGGCCGCGGCCATGGCGAGCCGGTGCGCCTGTTCATCGAGCTCGAGCAGGAGGCCGACGTGGTGTCGGTGTTCCCGTTCCGCGGCGAGCGCAAGATGCTGGTGGTGAGCCGCGACGGCCGCGGCTTCGTCGTGCCGGAGGACGAGTGTGTCGCCATCACGCGCAAGGGGAAGCAGGTGCTCAACGTCGATCCGCCCGACGAGGCGCGCGCCGTGTGCTTCGTCGAGGGCGAGCAGGTGGCGACGATCGGCGAGAACCGCAAGATGGTGATCTTCCCGCTCGAGCAGGTGCCGGAGATGACGCGCGGGCGCGGCGTGCGGCTGCAGCGCTACAAGGACGGCGGCCTGTCCGACGTGAAGACGTTCGGTGTCGACACCGGTCTCACCTGGCTCGATGCCGCCGAGCGCACCTTCACGCTGACGCTGAAGGAGCTCGCTGACTGGCGCGGCAACCGTGCCGATGCCGGGCGGCTGGCGCCGAAGGGATTCCCGCGCTCCAACCGGTTCGGGCGCACACCGGAGCCGAGTCGGAGCGACGAGGGGAAGTGAGCGGCTAAACGTGCCAGGGACTCATTCGTCATGCCCGGCCTTGTGCGCCTTGTGCCGGGCATCCCGCTTGGAATGGCCAGGCCGTGCCACGTGAAGCGGCATGGCCGGGACAAGCCGGACAGGCCCGGCCACGACAAGGTGAGTCAATTCCGAGGAAAAATGCGCTAGGGTCCAGTCATGGGGGTGCGTAACACCGACATTGCCTGGGGCTGGCCGGCCAAGGCTCTGCACTGGATCGCCGCGCTGATCATCCTGCTTCTGCTCGGGCACGGCTGGTGGATGACGCACATGGCGCCGCGGCCAGACCGGCTCGCCCACTATGCCGGGCATTCCGCGCTCGGCTTCGACCTCATGGTGCTCATGGTGTTGCGCCTGCTGTGGCGCTGGCTCAATCCCTTGCCGGCCTATCCGGCCGACGTCAGAGCATGGGAGCGCTGGGCCGCGCATGCGGGCCACATCGGCCTTTACGTGCTCATCTTCGTGGTGTCGCTCACCGGTTGGGTGACGGCGAACACGTTCCGCACGCCGATCACTCGCGACGTCTTCAACATTCCATTTCCCATCATCGTGCCGGCGGCCGGCGTCGAGCGCTCGACCCGCAACCTCTTCGAAGAATCCCACATGGTGCTGGCTTACGTGCTGGGCGTGCTGGTGCTGGTGCACGTGCTGGCGGCCCTTCGCCATCACCTGTTCAAGCGCAACGACGTGCTGCGCCGCATGACGTGGGGGATGGGCCGCGTCTAAGGCTAGTGGGCGGTGGTGACCAAATACCCATTTCTCTGCTATTGCAAATTATTCGCAATTCGAACATGATCCGCGCCGCCGGAGGTCTTTTTTTTGGATGCTGACGCGCGCGGAAACCGACGCGG
Organism: Xanthobacteraceae bacterium; assembly: GCA_035259885.1. Classification (GTDB taxonomy): domain Bacteria; phylum Pseudomonadota; class Alphaproteobacteria; order Rhizobiales; family Xanthobacteraceae; genus DATFWC01. Next base: position 13,429 of record DATFWC010000662.1, on the reverse strand, counting down.
TGGTGGCCCGCGATGGCGGATGGCGGCGGGCGCGCGAGCGGCCCTCGCTGGCCGAGGTCTTCGGCACCATCAAGACCCGCCCGACCGGGTCCATGTGGCGGAAATTGCTGGCCTTTCTGGGGCCGGGCTACCTCGTCGCAGTGGGCTATATGGACCCCGGCAATTGGGCCACGTCGCTCGCCGGCGGGTCCAAGTTCGGCTACACGCTGCTGTCGATCGCGCTGCTGTCCAACCTGATGGCGATCCTGCTGCAGGCGCTGTGCGCGCGCCTCGGCATCGGCGCCGGCCGCGACCTGGCGCAGGCCTGCCGCGACGCCTTCCCCCGCCCCGTGTCGTGGCCGCTGTGGGTGCTCGCCGAGATCGCGATCTGCGCCACCGACCTGGCGGAGGTCATCGGCACCGCCATCGGCCTCAACCTGTTGTTCGGCATCCCGCTCGAGATCGGCGTCATCATCACGGCGTGCGACGTCTTCCTGATCCTGTGGCTGCAGAACATCGGCTTCCGCTGGGTGGAGGCGTTCATCGTCACGTTGCTGGGCGTGATCGCGGTGTGCTTCGCCATCCAGATCGCCATGGCCAATCCGGACTGGGCCGCGGCGATCCACGGCTTTGCCCCGACCACCGAGATCGTGCGCAATCCCGAGATGCTCTACATCGCGCTCGGCATCCTCGGCGCCACCGTGATGCCGCACAATCTCTATCTTCATTCCGGCGTGGTGCAGACGCGCCGCTTCGGCAATACCGACGCGGACAAGCGCGAAGCCATCACCCTCGCCACCATCGACTCCACCGTCGCGCTGATGCTGGCGCTGCTGATCAACGCCTCGATCCTCATCCTCGCCGCTGCCACCTTCTACAAGGCGGGCAAGACCGATATCGCCGAGCTCGATCAGGTGTACTCGTTCCTGGCGCCGCTGCTCGGTTCCGCCATCGCGCCCACCCTGTTCGGCATCGCGCTCCTGTGCTGCGGCCTCAACTCCACCGTCACGGCCACCCTGTCGGGCCAGATCGTGATGGAGGGCTTCCTGGACATCCGCCTGCCGGCGTGGGCGCGGCGCCTGCTCACGCGGGCGATCGCCATCGTGCCGGCGGCCATCGTCACCATCTGGTACGGCGAGAAGGGAACGGCGCAGCTCCTGATCCTCAGCCAGGTGATCTTGAGCCTGCAATTGCCGTTCGCCGTGGTGCCACTGGTGATGTTCACCGCCGACCGCCGCAAGATGGGCGATCTCGTGGCGCCGCGCTGGGTCACGGCACTGGCCGCGCTGGTCGCGGCCGTGATCATCGTGCTCAACATCAAGCTGTTGGTGGATGTGGCGACGGGATCAGGCGCGCCGTAGGGTGGGTTGAGGCGCGACGCTCCGAGTGCGAACGGCATCGCTGTATGGCGCGCCGAAACTCATCGACAACCGAACCAGACAGGCTGGGTTACGGCGCGCAACGGCGCGCCTAACCCACCCTACGATTCACTCATCCACGCGCGTCCAGCCGTCCGGCATCAGCCGCTGCTGCGGCATGAAGCGACCCTTGTAGTCCATCTTGCGCGAGCCCTCGACCCAATAGCCGAGATAGACGTAAGGCAGGCCCATGTGGCGGGCCCGGGTGATGTGATCGAGCACCATAAGGGTGCCGAGCGAGCGGTCGCGGTAGTCGGGATCGTAGAACGAGTAGACCATCGACAGCCCGTCGCTCAGGACGTCGGTGAGCGCCACGGCGTAGAGCGGGCCGGAGCTGCGGCCGGTGAAGCCGGAATCGGGATCGCGCAGCCGATACTCCACCACGCGGGTATCGACATGGCTGTCCTCGACCATCATGGCGTAGTCGAGCACCGTCATGTCGGCCATGCCGCCGTCGCGGTGGCGGCTGTCGAGATAGGCACGGAACACCGAATACTGCTCCGACGTCGGCATGGAGACGCGCATCTCGCCGATGATGTCGCGGTTGCACGCCAGCACACGGCGCAGGTTGCGCGACGGACGGAACTCGTCGGCGAGCACGCGGATCGACAGGCAGGCGCGGCAGCCTTCGCACGCCGGCCGGTAGGCGATCGACTGGCTGCGGCGGAAGCCGCCATGGGTCAGGAGATCGTTGAGCTCCCCCGCCTTCTCGCCCACCAGGTGCGTAAACACTTTTCGCTCTTCCCGGCCAGGCAGATAAGGGCAGGGGGAGGGCGCCGTCAGGTAGAACTGCGGCGTATCGCGCGAATGCTGGGTCACGGCACGTCAGACGGGCGGAAGTCCATGGTGGCAAGCATTGCGCGATTGCGGCGGTGTCGTCAAAGGGCTCGGGTGGCCGAAGCCGTCCATCGTTACCTGATTCTCGGCTCTTACGGCCCGTGCGCGGCCTGGCGCAAGGCCGCCGCACGCGTCGGGTTGTTCATGACCACGGTGCCGACCACGAGATCGTGAAGGAGGCGCCGGCGCGGGTTGAAGAAGGCGACCAGCAGAATCAGCGGCGTGAGCGCGCAGACCGAGATCCAGAACACGACCGCATGGACGGCGCCCAGCACGGAATAGCTCGGCGCCCCGTACCATGTCCGCATTTCGAGATCGACCATGCGCATGCCGATGGTGGCCGACGCCGGACTGCCGAACGTGAGCCCATAGTAGACGAGCGCCCAGATCACTGCCGCCGGCCAGAGCACAAAGAACAGGATCCAGCCCAGGCCGAACGTCAGCAGGCCGAGCAACAGGATGAACAGGGCGGCCAGCAGGACCGGAACCGAGATCAGCAGAAAATCCACGAAAAAGGCGACGATGCGCCGGGCGGGCACACCTTCGAACAGTTCCGGATTGGTCACCGGATCATAGGCGTGGGGCTTCACCTCGATCGAGAAGCCGATGCGCCGCGGTTCCATCATGGGGTTTGATCCTCAAAATTTGCCTGAAAAATGAGGGCAACCGGGCTTCGACGCAAGTGGCCGGCGGGCGCTGTCGCGGTCGCAGGCCGGAACAGGCTATAAGGCCGGCCATCCTGCGCAATGGGAGGCTACGGCGGTGCCTGTCACGTTCGCCGATATCGAGAAGGCGCGGCGCGCCATCGTCGGCCAGGTGCTGCGCACCCCCATGCTGCCGGCGCCAAAGCTGTCGGCGCTGACCGGCGCCGAGGTCTTCGTCAAATACGAAAACCTCCAGGTGACCAATTCCTTCAAGGAGCGCGGCGCTGTCAGCAAGCTGTCCTCGCTCACGGCCGAGGAGCGCGCGCGCGGGGTCATCGCCATGTCGGCCGGCAACCACGCTCAGGCGGTGGCCTATCATGCGGCCCGCCTCGGCATTCCTGCCACGATCGTCATGCCGGAGACCACGCCCTACGTGAAAGTCGCGGCGACCAGCGCCTATGGCGCCGAAGTGGTGCTCGACGGCGAGGGCCTGTCCGAGGCGCAGGCGCGCGCCGCGGCGATCGCGCAGGAGAAGGCGTTGACCTGGGTGCACCCGTACGACGATCCGTTCGTGATCGCCGGGCAGGGAACGGTGGCGCTGGAAATGCTGGAGGAGGCGGCGGATCTCGACATGCTGGTGGTCCCGATCGGCGGCGGCGGCCTGATCGCCGGCAACGCCATTGCGGCGCGCGGCGTCAAGCCGGCGATCGAGGTGATCGGGGCGGAGGCGGCGGTCTATCCTGCGATGTGGAACGCCCTGCGCGGCGGCAACTCTCCGGTCGGCGGGGCGACGCTGGCGGAAGGCATTGCCGTCAAGGATGTCGGGCGGCTGACCTTGCCGATCTGCCGTGAGCTCGTGTCCGACATCGTGGTGGTGAGCGAGGTCGAGCTCGAGCGCGCGGTCAATGCCTTTCTCACGCTGCAGAAAGCCATGGCGGAGGGCGCCGGCGCCGCCGCGCTTGCCGCCATGCTGGCCGCGCCGCAAAAATTCCACGGCCGCAAGGTCGGCCTCATCCTGAGCGGCGGCAATATCGATCCGCGCATCCTGGCGTCCATCATGGTGCGCGAGCTTGAGCGCGACAATCGCATCGTGTCGTTCCGCCTGACCATTCCGGATCACCCCGGCGTGCTCGGTCATATCGCCACGCGCCTGGGCGAGCTCGGCGCCAATATTCTCGAAGTCGACCACCGGCGGCTGTTTCTCGACGTGCCGGCCAAGGGTGCGCGCCTCGACGTCACGGTGGAGACGCGCGACCGCGCCCATGCCGACGCGATCCTGGCGGCGTTCGAGGAGGCGGGCTACCAGCCGCTGCGCATCGAGACCGGCGCCACGATGGATTGACCTCATTTGCTCGCTGCGCGGGCCCGACCCCGCGCATCCATCAAAAGATTGAGTGCAGCTGGTGATGGATTGCCATGTCAAGCCCGGCAATGATGAAGGTAGCTATATCGCGTCAGTCGAGCCGCGAGATCTGGTCCGGCCCGTCTACCGTGACGTTGAGGTCGGTCACCAGACCGTTGGACAGCGAATAGACCCAGCCGTGCACGCAGAGATCCTGGCCGCGGGCCCAGGCTTCCTGCAAGAACACGTCGTAGGCGACGTTCCTCACCTGGCGGATGACGTTGAGCTCGCACAGGCGGTCGAGGCGGGCGCGCTCCTCCGGAATGGCTTCGAGCTCGTGGCGATGGTCGTGCCAGACTTCGCGGATCGGATGCAGCCAATGGTCCACGAGGCCGCGCCGCCGCCCGTCGACCGCGGCGGCGACACCGCCGCAGCCATAGTGGCCAACCACCATGATGTGCTTCACCCTGAGCACGTCGACGGCGAACTGCAGCACCGAGAGGTAGTTGGCGTCCTGCGGCGGCGCCAGGTTGGCGACGTTGCGGTGCACGAACAGCTCGCCGGGATCGAGCCCGACGATTTCGTTGGCCGGAACCCGGCTGTCGGCGCAGCCGATCCACAGGTATTCCGGCGTCTGCTGGCGCTCGAGCCGGGTGAAGAAGCCGGGGTCGGCGGCGACGATCCGCTCGGCCCAGGCGCGGTTGTTGGCCTTCAGGTGATCCAGCATGGCCGCCCATTACCGTCCAAGACGATGAGTCACAAGACAAAATGCCGTTTCGGGCGGCTCGGCCGGCGGCACGGAGCCTGAGGTCCGACGTCGGCGCTCCGCGTTAACAGAAGCACAGGCTTCATTAACTATTATCGTTCCCGCAAGGACGGAACGCCCGGGTCATGCGGGAAAAAGAGCTTCGCATCGCGCTGGTCTGCTTTGGCGGCGTCTCGCTTGCCGTGTACATGCACGGCATCAGCAAGGAGATTCTCAAGCTGGTGCGCGCCTCAAGCGCGCTGCACGGAATCGCCGATCGGGGCAAGCGCGCCAAGGCGGCGTTCCTCGACGAGGCCGACCCGGAAAACCGCGAATACGACACCGAGTCGGTCTACTTCGAGCTGCTGCGCGAGATCGGGCGCCGCGTCGAACTGCGCGTGGTGGTCGACATCATCGCCGGAGCGTCGGCAGGGGGCATCAATGGCACCATGCTGGCGCGCGCCTTGAGCCACGACCTGCCGCTCGGCCCGCTGCGCAACCTGTGGCTCGACAATGCCGACGTCACGGTGCTGCTGTCGCCCGAGGCCAAGGCCCGGGCGTGGAGCAAGTGGTTTCTGAAACCCTTCATCTGGGGGGCGGCGCACGGCATGTTGAAAATCCGCGACGCCGAAGTGCGCCGCAACATGTCGCTGTTCCTGCGCTCGCGCTGGTTCAAGCCGCCGCTCGACGGCGGCGTCATGGCGCGGCTGATGTACGACGCCATCACGGCCATGGGAGCGCCCAAACGGCCCACCGCCTCGCTGCTGCCCTCCGGCCATTCGCTCGACCTGTTCGTCACGCTCACCGACTACCACGGCTATCACCAGCTGGTGCAGATCCACGATCCTCCGCTCATCCACGAGCTCGAGCATCATCACGTGCTGCACTTCGGCTATCGGCGCAAGGCGAACGGCGACGTGGAGAGCGACTTCGGTCTCGACAATGCGCCGGCGCTCGCCTTCGCGGCGCGCGCCACCTCGTCGTTCCCCGGCGCCTTTCCGCCGGCGCGCATCGCCGAGATCGACGAGGTCGCGGCCGAGCGACGGGATGCGTGGCCGCGGCGGCCCGACTTCCTGGCGCGCAATTTCTCCCGTCACCAGCGCGCCGATCTCAATCCCGCCGCCTGTTCCTTCATCGACGGATCGGTGCTCAACAACCGGCCGTTCCACGAGGCCATTACGGCCATTCACGGCCGGCCGGCCTACCGCCAGGTTGACCGGCGCCTGGTCTATATCGAGCCCGATCCGGCGCCGGAGGTGTCGCCGCCGCAGCGCCGGACGCCGGGCTTCTTCGCTACCTTGCGCGGCGCCATATCGGACATTCCGCGCGCCCAGCCGGTCACCGACGAGCTGAGCCGGGTCAATGCTTTCAACGAAGAGGTCCGGCGCGTGCGCGACATTATCGACGGCGCACGTCCGCAGATCAGCGTCCTGGTGGACAAGCTGATCACGGTGCCACTCGAGCAGCGGACGCCCGCCGACCAGATCCGGCTGTGGCGCGAGCAGGTCAATGCACACGTGCTCCGCGACGCCGGCTTCGCCTATGCCGGCTACGTGCGCCTCAAGCTGGCTTCGGTCCGCAGCTTCCTGGCGCAGCTGATCGTGACGCTGCGCGGCGCGCCGGCGCAATCGCCGCTTGCCCGCGTCGTCGCGGAGGTCATCGACGTGTGGGCGATGCGCAAAGGCTTCGACTACGACGAGACGGGAGCGGAAGAGACCGCGGGCACGGAACTCGCTCCCTGGGCCAAATTCCTGCTCGCCTTCGACGTTGGCTATCGCGAGCGGCGCCTGCATTTCCTCGTCGAAGGACAGAACCGGCTCTACCAGCTGCTCGACGATGCGCGTTTCGAGGGGCTCGATCCGCTGGTCGTGGACCGCCTCAAGCGCGAGTTCTATGCCCGGCTCGACGCGCTGCGCCGGCGCCAGACCGCCTCCTACTACAGCGCCAAGTCCTTCGGGGTCGTGGCCCGCCTGTTCCCCGACATGCCGACGGCCGCCGACATCAAGCACGTCGAGCAGTTCGCCAAGAAATTCGTCGACCGGCACCAGGCGGATCTCGACAGCCTCATGGATGCGCTCTCGACCGAGCTCGCGCTCGATGCGTCGACCCGCGATCTCGACGAGCTCATGGCAAAGCTGAGCCCGGCCACTTGGCACCCCGATGCCCGGCGCGAGGTCCTGGTCAATTATCTCGGCTTTCCGTTCTGGGACGTGCTCAGTTTCCCAGTGACCAGCGCGCGCGAGCCAGGCGAGCTCAACGAGATCCTGATCGACCGCATCAGCCCGCAGGATGCCCGGTCGCTCCAGGGCTTCGACGGGGCGGCAAGCCTCAAGGGCGTTGGCTTCGGCCACTTCGCCGGCTTCCTGTCCCGCAGCTATCGCGAGAACGACTACCTGCTCGGCCGCCTGCATGCCCTCGATCGCCTGATCGACATTGTTTGCGATTCGGCGGGCATCGATCCGCGGCACGATTCCATCGACGTGACCGGCCTCAAGCAGCGCGCTTTCACGCTCATCCTCGACGTGGAAGCGCCGCATCTGCCGCACAGCACCGACCTGATCGCGGCGCTGCGCGCATGCATCGGCCGGATGGCCGGGCGCACCGAAGCAGCGGGATCAGGGCAGCAGGGTCGCCATGGCTGAACAGGTTTTCGGGTTCGTTCTGCGGGCCGTCGGCCGCCTGGCTTTCGAGGGGGTCCTCTATCTGACCGCCAGGATCGCACTGCCGCTGTTCACGTTCGGCTGGTGGCGGGTGAAGCCGCTGACGGATCGCCGGTCGAATCTCAGCTGGTTCGACATGAAGCGGCAGCCGGACGGGACCATGCTGATCGGCCTCGATCTGGCGATCCTGTTCGGCATGCTGACCTGGTTTCTGATCGGCCTCGTGCTTCTCGCGCTGCTGGTGCTTGTCCGCTGACCCCATCCGGGGCGCGCTTCGCCCACCCTACGGCGAAAATGTCTTCCACGCTGTCAGGGCGAAGGCGACGAGCGCTGCTGCCGGCATGATCATCCAGTCCGGCGATTGCATGGTCCACAGCGTGGCGCCGCTGATCGCGCACCAGAGCAGCGGAACGACCATCAGCTCCCAATGCGGCCGCTGCGCCGCGACCAGCACGCCCAGGGTGCCGACGACGGTCGGGTCGGGCGTCATGCCGAACATCTCGATCTGTGCCCACGGCCGCCCGATGATGAGCGGCCCGATCAGCGGCTGCGCGATGAGGGCGAAGGCGAACAACAACCCCCCGACGGACTGGAACATGCCGGCGCGTAGTGCAAAGCGGCCGGGCAGAAGCGCCGTCGCGATCAGCATCACCGCCTCGACCGCGAAGGCAGCGGCAAAATATTTTGCCGCCCAGTTGATCGTGTCGTAGCGGGTCAGCAGATAGGCCCAGGCCACCCATGCCCACGCCACGGCAAGAATCGCCGGAATCACTCGCGCCCGAACGCCGCTGAGCGCCGCCAGGCTGATGAAGCCGAGCGTGAGCGCCAGCGCGTGCGCCGGCCACACATCGGCGTTGTACAATTCGAGCAGCCGGTAATAGGTGCGCGGCGAGAACAGCAAAAAGTCCGAGAGCGAATAGGTCCACCACTCGGACATTCCTGTCCGCCTAGAGCTTCTCGACGTGGGCGGCGATGCGCGCGCGCAGGGCGGCGTCCGGCAACGGGTCGGAGGCCGCGCGGAGATTCTCCTTGACGTGGTCGATGCGCGTGGTCGCCGGAATCGCGCAGGTCACGGCCGGGTGCGCGATGATGAATTTCAGCAGCACCTGCGCCCAGCTGGCGCAATCGATGTCCTTGGCCCAGCTGGGCAGGGAATGGCGCTGCAGCTTCTTCGTCAGCTCGCCTTCGCGGAACGGCCGGTTGATGATCACCGCCATGCCGCGGTCGCGCGCCAGCGGCAGGATGCGCTCCTCAACCTCGCGGTCGAGCACGTTGTAGGTGACCTGGATGAAGTCGAGCGGCTGGCTCCGCATCACCTGCTCGAACTCGCGATGCCGCCGGCCTTCCGACGTGGTGATGCCGATGTAGCGCAGTTGGCCCGCCTGCTTCATGGCGATCAGCGTCGGCAGATGCTCCTGCCAGGCGAGCAGGTTGTGCACCTGCAGGAGGTCGAAGCGCGGCACGCCCCAGAAACGGCGCGACGCCTCGATCTGGGCGCGGCCGCGCGCGCCCGAGCCGATCCACACTTTGTCGGTCGCGAACAGGGCTTCCGGCATGCCGAGCTTTTTCAGCCCGTAGCCGATCACCTCCTGGGACGAGCCGTACATGGGCGAGGAGTCGATCATGCGTCCGCCGGCGGCGAAGAAGGCGCGCATCACCTCGGCGCAGGAGTCGCGCGCGACAGGGTCGTTGCCGACGTTGAACGTGATCCAGCTGCCCAGCCCCACCAGCGGCAAGGCCTCGCCCGAGGACGGAATGGGCCGGGTGAGGACGCGCGCCTGCGCCGCCGCGGCAAGCGGGTGGAGCAGGGCAGCCCCACTCGCGGCTGCAAAGGCGGACAGAAGTTGACGCCGGCTTAGTTCTTGGCGCATTGCACTTTCTCGCTCCTCAAGGTGAGGACGGCTGCGAAAACGCGAGCCACGGTTTGAGCCGTCGATAGCATTGCGCTAGGCTCAAGTGAACGGCGACACGGGAGCGCAACATGAGCCGGGCAAAAAAGTTCCGCGAGCTGCTGCGGCGCGACGATTTGATCATCGCGCCCGGCGCCTATGACTGCATCACGGCCAGAACCATCGCCCAGGCGGGCTTCGATGCCGTCTACATGACGGGCGCCGGCACGGCCGCGACGCTGGGCTACCCGGACTACGGGCTCCTCACCATGTCCGAGATGGCCGACAATGCCGGCCGCATCGCGGCCTCGGTTGAGGTCCCGGTGATCGCCGATGCCGACACCGGCTACGGCAACGAGCTCAACGCCACGCGCACGGTGCGCGAATACGAGCGGCGCGGCGTCGCCGGCCTGCACATCGAGGACCAGGGCTTTCCGAAAAAATGCGGCCATCTCGATGACAAGGCGGTGGTGCCGCGCGATGAATTTCTGGCCAAGATCCGCGCCGCCGCCGCCGCCCGCAACGATCCCGATTTCCTCATCATTGCGCGCACCGACGCGCGCGCCGTGCTCGGGTTCGACGAGGCGGTCGCCCGCGCCAATGCGGCGCTCACCGCCGGCGCCGACATGGCCTTCGTCGAGGCGCCGCAGACGCTGGAGGAAGTTGCGGCGGTGCCGCGCCTGGTCAAGGGGCCGTGCCTCCTCAACGTGGTGTGGCGCGGCAAGACGCCGGAGGTCGGCTTCGACGACGCGCGGCAGATGGGCTATCGGCTTGCGATCGTGCCCGGCATGCTGTTCAAGGCGGTCATCGGCGTCTGCGACGCCACCCTGGCCGAGCTCCGCCGCACCGGGCGCCACCCGGTCCTGCAAAACAGCATGACGGTGCGCGAGGCCTTTGCCCGCGTCGGCGCCGACGAATGGGATGCCGTGAGCGAAAGCTGCAAGCCGCGGCCGGCCGAGGCCGCGGAGTAGGCGATACGATTTTTGTTCGACGCTAAAAACCCGGTGATACGAACCATGCGTCAATGTGCTGTTGCCATGCTCTTTTTCGCATTCCTGGCGCCACCCGTCGCGGCGCAGGAACGGCCCGCCTTTGTGCTGAAAGGACAGGAGGGACCTGTGCTGCAGCTGAGAGCAGGAAGAACCTGCGCTCCCGTCAGGGGCGCGTGCGACAAACCGTGCGCGATGTGGGCAAAATGGCAGCCTGATTTCAAGTTCTCTTACGCGGCATGCACCGCCAATTGTCGCAAGGTGGACGGCTGCCGGTTGGAGGTCGCCAACTGACGCGGCCGCTTCGGGTTATGATGCAATAGGAAGCGCTCGTGACGCCGGCCACGATGCTGGAGAAAATCTGGGCGTCGCACGCCATCCTGGCGCGGCCGGACGGCGCCACGCTGCTGCATGTGGATCGCCACTTCGTCCACGACGGCTCGGCGAATGCCTTTCGCAAGCTCAAGGAAAAAGGCTTGAGCGTGCGGCGGCCAGAAAACACCTTCGCCACGCCCGACCATTACGTGCCGACCACGAGCCGCGATGCCGCAACCCAGGAGCCGCATCGCCGCCAGATGGTTGTGGATCTCGACGCCAACGCCAGGGAAAGCGGCGTCGCGCAGTTCGGCTTGAGCGATCGCCGCCAGGGCATCGTGCACGTGATCGGGCCCGAGCAGGCCCTGACCCAACCCGGCATGCTGATCGTGTGCGGCGACAGCCACACCGCGACCCACGGGGCGCTCGGCGCGCTCGCCTTCGGCATCGGGGCGTCGGAGGTCGCGCACGTGCTCGCTACCCAGGCGCTGTGGCAGACCAAACCGAAGACGCTACGCATCACGGTCGACGGCACGCTGGCGCCCGGCGTCCATGCCAAGGACGTGATCCTGGCGATCATCGCAACCATCGGGGCCGCCGGCGCCACCGGCCACGCCATCGAATATGCCGGCTCGACCCTGCGGCAGATGAGCACCGAAGGGCGCCTCACCGTCTGCAACATGTCGATCGAGGCCGGCGCGCGCGCCGGCATGGTGGCGCCCGACGACGCGACCTTCGCCTATCTGCACGGCAAACCCTACGCGCCGAAGGGGCCCGACTGGGACAAGGCCCTGGCCTATTGGCGTTCGCTCGTCACCGACGCAGAAGCGCGGTTCGACCGCGAGGTTGCGCTCGACGCGGCAGGCATCGCCCCCATGGTGACGTGGGGCACCAGTCCCGAAAGCGCGGCGGCGATCACCGGCCGCGTGCCCGATCCGGCGCAGGCGCCAGACGCGGCGCGGCGCGAGGCGATCGAGCATGCGCTCGCCTACATGGATCTCAAGCCCGGCATGGCGCTCACGGACATCGCGATCGATCGGGTGTTCCTCGGCTCCTGCACCAACAGCCGCATCGAGGACCTGCGCGTCGCGGCAAAAATCGTCGACGGCCGCAAGGCGGTCGTGCCGGCCATGGTCGTGCCGGGCTCCGGTCTGGTGAAGGCGCAGGCGGAAGCCGAGGGGCTGGACGCGGTGTTCAAGGCCGCCGGCTTCGAGTGGCGCGAGGCCGGCTGCTCCATGTGCGTCGGCATGAACGGCGACCTGGTCGGGCCGGGCGAACGCTGTGCCTCCACCTCCAACCGTAACTTCGTCGGCCGCCAGGGCAAGGGCGCGCGCACCCACCTGGTGAGCCCCGCCATGGCGGCGGCTGCCGCCGTCACCGGCAAGCTGACCGACGTGCGCACGCTGATGCGACCATGATGGAACCGTTTCGCACCCTCGAGGCCGTTGCGGCACCGATCGCCACGGCGAACGTCGACACCGACCAGATCATTCCGGCGCGCTTCCTGTGGCGCAAGCGCAGCGACGGCTGGGGTGATCTCCTGTTCCACGATTTGCGCTTTAGTGACGACGGCTCGCCCAAGCCCGACTTCGTGCTCAATCAGCCGGCCTTCCGCGACGCGCGCATTCTCGTCGCCGAGCGCAATTTCGGCTGCGGGTCGTCGCGCGAGGCCGCCGTGTGGGCGCTCTACGACTACGGCATCCGCGCCGTGATCGCGCCGAGCTTCGGCGACATTTTCTTCAACAGCAGTTTTCAGAACGGGCTGTTGCCCGTCGTGCTGCCGGCGGAGCGGGTCGCAGCGCTGCGCACTATGCTCAAGCAGACGCCCGGCACCCGCCTCAGCGTCGACCTTGCGGCACAGACCGTGTCCGGGCCGCACGGCCGAGACTCCTTCACCATCGCTCCATTCCGCAAGGAATGCCTGCTGGCGGGCACCGACGACATCACCTACACGTTGGCCCACCGCGACGCGATCGCGGCCTTCGAGCAGGCCTACGCGGCCACGCTGCCGTGGCTTTAGGCGGCATGGCTCAGCTTCCGGATTGAGCTACGATCCGCGGGTGATTCGCACCGCTACAACTTCCGACCGTTGGAGAGCCGGACCATGACGACGACCACACGCCGCCGATTCCTGCGCCTGGCCGGGGCCGCCTTGGTAACGCCGGCGTTGCCCCACCTTGCCCGGGCGCAAAACTGGCCGGCGCGGCCGATCCGCGCCATGGTGCCGTTCTCTGCCGGCAGCAGCCTCGACATCGTGGCCCGCATCGTGCTCGATCCCGTGTCGAGCCAGCTCGGCCAGCCGGTCGTGATCGAGAACCGCGGCGGCGGCGGCGGGACGATCGGGACCGCCATCGTGTCCAAGGCCGAGGCCGACGGCTACACGCTGCTGATCCAGGCCTCGGCGCATTCCGCCGCGCCGGCAGCCTATCCGAACATCGCCTACGACCCGGTGCGCGATTTCTCCGCCGTCATTCCATTCGGCACCGTGCCCAACGTGACGGTGGTTTCGGCCGACAAGGGCATCAAGAGCTTGCAGGAGCTCGTTGTCGCCGCCAAGGGCGGCTCGCTGACCTATGGCTCCGCCGGCACCGGCAGTGCCACCCATTGGGCG
>DATFWC010000661.1:0-6304 GCA_035259885.1 Xanthobacteraceae bacterium | reverse complement strand
ACGTCCCTGGCCTCTCCCGGCCGTAAGGCTACGAAAGTCCCGCGAAATTTGACCAAACTAGGGCACCTGGCCGGTCATTCCAGCCTATAACGGGGTGATTTTGGTTAAGGACGGGTTACGTGCCCCCAACCTACGGGTGCGGCGGCGCCATACTCGTGCGCCCGCATGGCCTGGCGCAGGGCTTTGGGGATGCGCCGCGCCTTGCCGCCGGCCACGAACGCGACCCGCACCTTGGCCTCGACCAGGGTCTCAGCCCCGCGCGCGACTCGCTGGCGGAGCGTCATGGAGGCGCCCTTGATCTCCTCCGGGACCGTGGTGATTTCGAGCAGGTCGTCCATGTGGGCGGATTTGAGGAACTCGATGGTCATGGAGCGGACCACGAAGTGGAAGCCCGGGACCTCCTGCGCGGTCTCCTCGAACAGGGCGCGCTGGTCGGCGCCGAGCAGGCGCATGAAGTCGGTGCGCCCGCGCTCCATGAAGCGCAGATAGCTGGCGTGGTAGACGACGCCGGTGAAATCCGTGTCCTCATAATAGACCCGCACGGCGAGGACGTGGCGACCGTGGCGGATTTCGCCGGAGATATGATGATGCGGCTCGGGTGTCATTGACAGTGTGAATTGGTCCGCCGGATTGTCGAAGGGGCGCCGCTCGTGGGCGCCCCTGATATTTGGGTCCGACAACAGCAGGGGCAACCACGAGGGTTGCCCCTTCATAGATGTGCGGGCGACGAAATCTAGCCGCCCTCATTGCCTTCGAACAATTGGAACTGCCCGGGATCGCGCGCCGGCTCGGCGAGGCCGAGATGGCGGAAGGCGTGCGCGGTGAGCAGGCGGCCGCGCGGCGTGCGCTGGACAAAGCCCTGCTGGATCAGGAACGGCTCGATGATGTCCTCGATGGCGTCGCGCGGCTCGGACAGCGCCGCCGCCAGCGTCTCCACGCCCACCGGACCGCCGCCGTAGTTGAGCGCGATGACCGAGAGGTAGCGCCGGTCCATGGCGTCGAGGCCGGCGGGATCGACCTCGAGTTCGACCAGCGCGGCGTCGGCGGCACGGCGGTCGATCGCGTCGGCACCGCGCACATGGGCGAAGTCGCGGATGCGCCGCAGGAGTCGTCCGGCGATGCGCGGCGTGCCGCGGGCGCGGCGGGCGATCTCGTTGCTGCCGTCGGACGTGACGTTGACACCGAGCACGCGCGCGCCGCGCCGCACGATCTGCTCCAGCTCCTCGACGGTGTAGAAGTTGAGCCGGATCGGGATGCCGAAGCGGTCGCGCAGCGGCGTGGTCAGCAGGCCGGCGCGGGTGGTCGCGCCGATCAGCGTGAAGCGCGCAAGGTCGATCTTGACCGAGCGCGCCGCCGGTCCTTCGCCGATGATCAGGTCGAGCTGAAAATCCTCCATGGCCGGGTAGAGAATTTCCTCGACCGCCGGATTGAGCCGGTGGATCTCGTCGATGAACAGGACGTCGCGCTCCTCCAGGTTGGTGAGCAGCGCCGCGAGATCGCCGGCCTTGGCGATCACCGGGCCGGAGGTGGCGCGGAAATTGACCCCGAGCTCGCGCGCCACGATCTGCGCCAGCGTGGTCTTGCCAAGGCCTGGCGGCCCGACGAACAGAACGTGGTCGAGCGCCTCCTTGCGGGAGCGCGCCGCCTCGATGAACACGCCGAGATTGGCGCAGGCCTGCGCCTGCCCGACGAAATCGGCGAGCTTCTGCGGGCGCAGCGAGGCCTCGGCGATGTCCTCATCGCGGCGCTCGGCGGAGACCATGCGGCGGGGTGTGGTGGCCATCGCTAAAGCGCAATCTCCAGCTCGATCTCGTCGCGGATCGGGATGCGGTTCGCGCCGACATTCGGGATGTTGGGCATCAGCGAGCGGATCATGTCGATGGCGCCCGGGTGGACATCGATGATGCGGAAGCCGCGGCGCTGGTAGAAGCCGAGCGCGTTGAGATTGTCGTTGGTCACGATGGCGCGCAGCAGCGCCGAGCCCTTCTGGCGGCCGAGGCCGATCATGGCGTCGAGCAGCGCCACGCCGACGCCGCGCTGGTCGCTGATGTTGTTGAGCGTGGCGAGATAGATGACCGGGCCGTCGATGAGCCAGGTGGCGACGCCCGCCAGCTTTCCGTCGTGGTAGGCGGCGAGCGCCTCCACGTCGCGGGGATGCACGATGCGACCGCGCAGCACCAGGGCGCCACCGCTCCAGCGCAGGCGCAGCAGTTCCTCGAGAAAGGCACGGTCCTCGATCGGGCGAATGTCGAACGCGATACCCTGCTCGTTCACTTGGACAGCTCCCTCAAGCCGAGACGGATGAGCCGCGCCGCATCGGCCCCCTCGCCGGCGTCCCGCATGGCCGCCGCGATGGCGGCGGCGGCCTGCGGTTGACCATAGCCGAGATTGACCAGCGCCGAGACCGCATCGGCGACCGGCTGCGGCGCCCGCTTCTCCTCGACCGCGCCCGACAGGCGGATCACCGCCGGATCGACCGCCGCGTAGGCTGGCGCCTTGTCCTTGAGTTCTGTGACGATGCGCTCCGCCACTTTCGGGCCGACGCCCGGCGACCGCGCCACCGTAGCCTTGTCGCGTGTGGCCACGGCGGTGGCGAGATCGGCGATCTTCAGTGTGCCGAGCACCGACAGCGCCACGCGGGCGCCGACGCCCTGCACAGTCTGCAGCAGGCGGAACCATTCGCGCTCGACGTCGGACATGAAGCCGAACAGGCGGATCTGGTCCTCGCGCACGTAGGTCTCGATCGACAGCACCGCCGGCTCGCCCGGCGCCGGCAGGGCCTGCAGCGTGCGCGCCGAACAGTGCACCTCGTAACCAACTCCGCCGACGTCGACGATGACGAAATCCTCGCCGTATGAGTCGATCACCCCCTTGAGCTTGCCGATCATTGCGCTGCCGCTTTGAGGATGACGCTCTGGCGATGGTGCGCGTGCGTGACCGCCACCGCAAGGGCGTCCGCGGCGTCCTCGCTCGCCGGGTCAGCGCGCGGGAGCAGCACGCCGATCATCATGCGCACCTGGGCCTTGTCACCGTGGCCGGCGCCGACGATCGATTTCTTGACCACGTTGGGGGCGTATTCGGCGACGCTCAGCCCGGCCCGCCCGGGCACCAGCAAGGCGACGCCGCGCGCCTGCCCGAGTTTGAGGGCGGACGCCGCATCCTTGTTGACGAAGGTCGCTTCGACCGCCGCCTCGTGCGGCAGAAATTGTTGCACCACTTGGGCAAGCCCGTCATGGACGGTGACGAGGCGCGCCGACAGCGGCGTCCGCTCGCTGGTCTCGACCGAGCCGCAGGCGACGAAGAGGAGCCGGTTGCCGGCAACGTCGATGATGCCCCAGCCGGTGCGGCGAAGCCCCGGGTCGATGCCAAGGATGCGAATCGATTCCCTCATGCGCCCCCGTTGATAGCGCGGTCGGGCGCCGCGCCCAACGCGTGACCCGATGACTGGCTCGCCCCCCTTGTCGCCCGGAGGCTGCCCTGCGGCGCGAACCAATCGATGGCGCCGGGCGTTGTCCCTTCGGCGGCGCAACATAGGCCCGCGGCAAGGAGCAATTTATGCACGATTATGGCGGTTGGATGTGGCCCATCATCGACGTCGTCATGGTGGCGATCCTGGCCGCCGCCCTGATCTACGGTATCGGCATGTGGCGACAGCGCCGCCGTGACCGCATCACCGAGCAGATGCGCGACGACGCAACGGACCGGCTGTACCACGAGCAGCAATAGGCCGCGCGTTCGACCGGGCGCGTCACGCGCTCATCTTGGCGACCAGCGCGTCCGACACCTCGAAATTGGCATAGACGTTCTGCACGTCGTCGTGTTCCTCGAGCGTCTCGATGAGCCGCAGGAGCTTTTCGCCCTGCTCGTCATCGATCGTCACCGAGTTCTGCGGCTTCCAGGTCAGCGCCGCCTTGCGCGGCTCGCCGAACCTGGCCTCGAGCGCCCTGGCGACGTCGCGCAGCGAATCCTGCGCCGTGTAGATTTCGTGGCCGCCCGCATTGGACACGACGTCCTCGGCGCCGCCCTCGAGCGCCGCCTCGAACATGGCCTCGGCGGTGGCCGCCTTGGCGTCGAACTCGATGACGCCGACGCGGTCGAACATGAACGACACCGCCCCGGTCTCGGCGAGGTTGCCGCCGCTCTTGGTGAAGGTCGCGCGCACGTCGCTCGCTGTCCGGTTGCGGTTGTCGGTCAGCGCCTCGACGATCACCGCCACCCCGCCCGGGCCATACCCCTCGTAGCGGACCTCGTCATAGTTCTCGGCATCGCCGCCCTGCGCCTTCTTGATGGCGCGCTCGATGTTGTCCTTGGGCATGTTCTCGGCGCGGGCCGCCAGGATGGCGGCGCGCAGGCGCGGGTTCATCGTGGGATCGGGCAGGCCCAGCTTGGCCGACACCGTGATCTCGCGCGCCAGCTTGGAAAACAGTCTCGAGCGCACGGCGTCCTGGCGCCCCTTGCGATGCATGATGTTCTTGAATTGCGAATGTCCGGCCATGGCCTCTTCCATCGACGTTCGGCACGGTCCACCCCGCGGGCAGCGCGATCGATCAGACCGTCGGGTTCCTGAATGGCGCCGCCTTATAGGACGAAGGTGTCAGGAAATCCAGAATGCGCCAGCCTTGCACGAACGGGCGGCCGCGGGTCAAAAACGGTTTCTTTCATCATTGCCAGGCTTAACCCGGCAATCCATCCTTTGCGTAAATTTTGATGGATGCGCCGGTCAAGCTCGCGCATGACGAGTAAACCAGAATGCGCACTAGTGTCCCGATTCCGAAGTTCGCAAAACCTTGCCGCACGCTCTTGTGCGAACTTCGGAATCAAAGGGACACTAGCAAGCTTATGATTCTAGTGCCCCTTTGAACCCGAAGTTCGCTATCGGACTCGCGGCAAACTTATGCGAACTTCGGGTTCCGGGCACTAGCGGACCCCGCCCGTGTTCCTGATCGGCCCGGCCAGGGCCTCGAACCGCTTGCGCAGGTCGAGGAGCAGGCTCTCCTTGGTGACGAAGTCGCGGTAGCCGTTGACGACATTGTAGGCGAACAGCGGCTTCAGTCCGCCCGGCGGCGGCACGTCGGCGCGCGGCGAGAACGATCCGATCCGCTTCTGCTGCTCGGGCGCCAGCAGCCAGGCCAGGTAGAGCTTTGCGACAGTGGGATGCGGCGCGTCGCGGAAGATGCCGGCGGTCGAATAATAGATCGGCACCGGATCGACCGACGAGAACACGAACTCGACCGGCCGGCCGGCTTTCTTGAGATTGAGGATGGTGGAGGTGGTCGCGTCGAAGGTGACGAGATCGGTGCCGGCGGCGACCGAGCGCGACACGCCGAGATGTCCCTGGATGAAGTTCGGCTGGTTCGCCATGTATTTTTCGACGTAGTCCCAGCCGTATTTGCCGGCGATGGTGTGGAACAGGTAGAGCGTGGCGTCGTCGTCGTGCGGGTAGCACGCGATCATCTTGCCGCGAAACTCAGGTTTCAGAAAATCGAGCGCCGACCTCGGCGCATCCTCGCTCTTCACCTGCTGCGTGTTGTAGGCATAGGACAGCGTGCCGACGTACCAGACGATGAAGGCGCCGTCGGCATCCCTGAACGACGGATCGATCGCGTCGAACCCCTCCGGCTTGTAGGCGAGCATCCGCCCTTCCTGCTTCCAGCGCACGAAGTCCTGCGCGGTCTGGAACAGCGCCAGGTCGACCTCGAGCTTGCGGTCCTTGAACTGCTGCTCGATCTGCTGGTTGAGCTGATTGCTGAAGCCGCCTGTGACGGTGACGCGGATGCCGGGAAATTTCTGCTCGAACTCGCGCGCCAGCGGCTCGTAGTTGGTGACCGGCCCGCCGGCGTAGATCACGAGCGACTTCTCGTCCTTGGCCTTGGCGTAGAGCTCGTCGAGGGTCTCGGCATGCCCCGGCATGTCGGGCGCGACCACGGCGAGAAGCGCCAGCCCGCACACCACTCTGATATCCGCCACGGTCACCATGTCGCCCCTCCCGGTCGCGCCGTTGTGAAGCCCGGCGCCCTGCAGCCGCGCAACTGTGCTGAGACGGCGTCTGTCTTGTCAACGTGCGCGCGCGCTCGCGCGCGCGTGCAGCGTCAGGCCCAGAACGATGGCCGCGCTTCCTCCAGCCGCCCGCCAAGCCGCACGGCGGCGATCCGCTCCGCCAGCCCGCCAGCATCGGTCTCGACCGCGACCGCGCACAGCGTGGCCGGCCCGGTCGCGGGCTCGAACTTCGCGCTGGCGATGCGGCGCAGGAACCGCGCCAGCGGCTCGTGCTTGGTCATGCCGATCACCGAATCGTAGTCGCCGG
>DATFWC010000660.1:0-5433 GCA_035259885.1 Xanthobacteraceae bacterium | reverse complement strand
TCCGTCATGGTGCGCTCGCGCGGCTGCAGCGTGACGGCGATGGCAATGGATTTCTTGCCCGGCTCGATGCCCTCGCCCTCGTAGACGTCGAACACGGTGACGCCGGTGACCAGCTTTTTGTCGACGTTCTGCGCCGCGCGCACCACGTCGCCCGCCTTCACGCTGCGGTCCACCAGGAAGGCGAAGTCGCGCGCGACCGGCTGCAACGGCGTAAGCTCGAGCACCGGCTTGACCTTGGTGGCGCGCGCCTTCGGCGCCGGGATTTTCTCCAGGATGACCTCGAACGCGACCAGCGGTCCTTCGGCGTCGAGCGCCTCGAGCGCGCGGGGATGCAGTTCGCCGAAATGGCCCAGCACGTTCTGCGGCCCGATCTGGATCGTGCCGGAGCGGCCGGGATGGAACCAGGCCGGCCCGCCGGGCACCACCTGCAGCGCCGACACCGGCGCGCCAGCGGCGGCCAGCACGGCCAGCGCATCGGCCTTGGCGTCGAACGCGTCGACCTCGGCCGCCTTGCTCGACCAGTGGCGCCCGATCCCGTCGGGCTTGGCCAGACCGCGCCGTATGCCGGCTGCCGCCGTGATCTGATCCTCGGGACGGTCGCCCCGAAACACCTGCCCGACCTCGAACAGGGCCACGTCGGGGAAGCCGCGGTCGGCGTTCTTCTGCGCCGCCGCCACCAGGCCCGGAATCAGGCTCGGCCGCATGTCGGACAGATCGGCGGCGATCGGATTGGCGAGCGCCAGCTCCGGCTGGCCGCCGCCGAACAGCCTGGCCTGGTCCTGGGCCACGAACGACCACGTCACCGCTTCCGTGAGGCCGCGTGCCGCCAGCGACCGCTTGGCCCGGCGCGTGCGCACCTGCAGCGGCGTGAGCACCGGCTTGCGCGGCGCCTCGCCGCGGTCGAACGGCGTGGAGGGAATGCGATCGACCCCGACGATGCGCACCACCTCCTCGACGAGGTCGGCCTTGCCTTCGATGTCCGGCCGCCATGACGGCGCCGCCACCTTCACGCGCTCGCCCCGGCCGGCGACCATGAAGCCCAGGCGCTCGAGGACGCGGCGCACTTCCGGCAGGTCGACGTGCAGGCCGGCGAGGCGGTCGAGCTCGCTCAGCGGAAAGTCGATGGCGCGGCCGTCGGCATGCGGGTTGCCGACCACGACGGTCTCGGACGGCGTCCCGCCGCACAGGTCCAACACCATCCGGGTGGCCAGCTCGAGGCCCGGCACCATGAATTCCGGATCGACCCCGCGCTCGAAGCGGTAGCGCGCGTCGGAGTTGATGCCGAGCTTGCGGCCGGTCTGCGCGATGTTGAGCGGATCCCACAGCGCCGATTCGATCAGCACGTCGGTGGTGGTCTCCTGGCAGCCGGTCTTCTCGCCGCCCATGATGCCGGCCAGCGACTCGACGCCCTCGTCGTCGCCGATCACGCACATGGTCTCGTCGAGCGTATAGGTCTTGCCGTCGAGCGCCAGCAGCGTCTCGCCCGGCCGCGCCCGGCGTACCACCAGATTGCCGCGCACTTTTGCCGCGTCGAACACGTGCAGCGGCCGGCCGCGGTCGAATGTGATGAAGTTGGTGATGTCGACCAGCGCGTTGATGGGCCGCAGGCCGATGGCAGCGAGGCGCCGCTGCAGCCAGTCGGGCGACGGCCCGTTGCGCACGCCGCGCACCAGCCGCAACGCAAACCCGGGACACAGCGAGGGCGTGCTGCCGAAGTCGAGCGTCACGCCCACGGGTGAGGGAAATTCGCCCTTCACTGGCTTGACGGTCCCGCTGTCCAGCGTGCCCATGTCGGCGGCGGCGAGGTCGCGGGCGATGCCGTACACGCCGGTGCAGTCGGGGCGGTTGGGCGTGACGTTGACCTCGAGCACCGGATCGTTGAGACCGGCCCATTCGGCGTAGCTTTTGCCCACCGGCGCGTCGTCCGGCAGGTCGATGATGCCATCGTGATCGTCGGAGATTTCCAGCTCGGCTTCCGACAGCAGCATGCCGCGGCTTTCGACGCCACGGATGGTGCCGACGCCGAGGGTGATGTTCTTGCCCGGAATGAACGAGCCCGGCGGCGAGAACACGCCCTTCATGCCGGTGCGGGCGTTGGGCGCGCCGCACACGACCTGTACGGGGTCGCCGCTGCCGGTATCGACGAGACACACGCGCAGCCGGTCGGCATTGGGATGCTGCTTGGCCTCGACGACGCGGGCGATGGTGAACGGCGCCAGCGCCTTGGCCTTGTCCTCGATGCGCTCCACCTCCAGCCCGATCATGGTGAGCTTGTCGGCGATGGCGTCGACGGAGGCGTCGGTGTCGAGGTGTTCCTTGAGCCAGGCGAAGGTGAATTTCATGGCCGCGCCCCAGCGAATGTCGCGGTGCGCGGCGTTCGGCGCTCCTGCGTCACGGGCTCAATCCTCCGGCCAGCGTGGGGAAATCGAGTGGCCGGAAGCCGTAATGCGACAGCCAGCGCACGTCGGCTTCGAAGAACGCGCGCAGGTCCGGCATGCCGTACTTGAGCATGGCGATGCGGTCGATCCCCAGGCCCCAGGCGAAGCCCTGGTATTCGTCGGGATCGAGCCCGCAATTCTTCAGCACGTTGGGGTGCACCATGCCGCAGCCGAGAATTTCCAGCCAGTCTTCGCCTTCGCCGAAGCGGATCTCGTCCTTGAGGCGGCGGCACTGAATGTCGACTTCCAGCGACGGCTCGGTGAACGGGAAGAATGACGGGCGGAACCGCATCTTCACCTGGTCGACCTCGAAGAACGCCTTGCAGAACTCCTCGAGGATCCACTTCAGGTGGCCGAGGTGGGATGTCTTGTCGATCACCAGGCCTTCGACCTGATGGAACATGGGCGTGTGGGTCTGGTCCGAGTCCATGCGGTAGGTGCGGCCCGGAATGATCACGCGGATGGGCGGCTTCTGTGCCAGCATGGTGCGGATCTGCACCGGCGAGGTGTGGGTGCGCAGCAGCAGCCGCGAACCGTCAGGCTTCGGGTTGAAGAAGAATGTGTCGTGCATCTCCCGGGCCGGATGGCTTTCCGGGAAGTTGAGCATGGTGAAGTTGTAGGCGTCGGTCTCGATGTCGGGGCCTTCGGCGACTGCAAAACCCATGTCGGCGAAGATCGCCGTGAGCTCGTCGATCACCTGGCTGATCGGGTGCACGCGCCCGATCTCGGCCGGCGGCTCGCGGGCCGGCAGCGTGACGTCCACGGTCTCGGTGTTGAGGCGCTGATCGAGCGCGGCGTCTTTCAGCGCCGCGCGGCGCGCCGCGATCGCCTCGGTCACGCGGTCCTTGAGGCCATTGATCAGCGGGCCTTTTTCCTTGCGCTCCGGCGGCGTCATGGTGCCGAGGGTCTTCAGGAGCTCGGACACCGTCCCCTTCTTGCCCAACGCCGCGACGCGCGCAGATTCGAGCGCCGCCTCGTCGCCGGCGGCCGCGACGGCGCCAAGAATCTCGGTTTCCAGTTGGGCGATGTCCGACACCGGCTTTCCCTTCGAGGCGCGTGGTTGTGGCCGGCTCGCGTGGCCAAGGTCAAGTCCCGGCTGCTATGATGACGGCCAGGACCTATGGGATGGTGACGAGCCCGCAGAGCATGATCCGCAAAGCCTGGCCCGGACTTGATCCGGGCCAGTACCGGTTTTCGGAACAAGCCTGCCCTCGGGTTTGACCCGAGGGATCACGCTTCAGGACTGGAGAGCGTCCGATGCTTGCTCGCATTCTGCTGTCCGCTGCGGTCCTGGTGATTCTCGGGATCGGGGCAGACGCTGCGCCAAAGTCCGGCGAGTGCCCGGTCGAAGATGTCAGCCTCGACAAGGTCCAGGACGCCGCGCGCAACGCGCCCACGTGTGACAAATCGTTGGAAGTCTTCAGGCTTTGCGGCGCCGGCGCGAGCAGCGACGTCGCGCTTGGCGGCATCGTGACGGAAAAATGTGAAGCCGAGTTTCTGTCCCGGCTGAACCGGCGGGAGCGCCGCGCCTACAGGCGGGAGCAGAACAGCTGTGCCGGCAAGTTCCGCCACGAGCAGGGGACCATGTACCGCTCGTTCGAGGCGTTTTGCAGCGCCGCGCTGGCACACGATTACGCGCGCCGCGTCGCCCGGCGCAAAGGCGCGGCCGCGCAATAGGCGCCGTGGCCGAGTCGCGGGGCCAAGGTCAAACCCCGATATGCTGACGCGACGCCGGAACTGTGGGACATTGCCGCGAGGGGTTTCCATGGCTCATCGCATTCTGCTGTCCGTTGCCGCGCTCCTCGTCCTCGCCGCCGGCGCGCAATCCGCACCGAAGGACCAGCCCAAGGAATGCCCGATCGCGGATTTCGACCTCGACAAGATCAAGGAGGCGGCGCGCAATGCGCCGTCATGCGACAAAGCGTTGGAAGTGTTCAGCCGCTGCGGGTCCGGGGCGAGCAGCGACGTCGCCCTGGGCGGCATCGTGACGGAGAAATGCGAGGCCGATTTCCTCAAGTCTCTGAGCCAACGCGAGCGCCGCGCCTACGCCAAGGCGCAACATCGCTGCGAGCGCAAATATCGGAACGAGACTGGCTCGATGTATCGCTCGGCCGAAGCCTATTGCGTCGCCCGGGTCGCCCGCGACCACGCGCGCCGCTATGCCAAGCGCAAGGGCGCCCGGTGGCCTTAGGTTAAGCTGCCAGCGCCGCCTTGGCCTGGCCGACGATCGCCTCGAAGGCGGCCGGCTCGCGGATCGCCAGGTCGGACAGGACCTTGCGGTCGACCATGATGCCCGCCTTGCTCAGGCCGTCGATGAAGCGGCTGTAGTTGAGGCCGAACGGGCGCACCGCCGCGTTGAGGCGCTGGATCCACAGGGCGCGGAATGTGCGCTTCTTGCGCTTGCGGTCGCGATAGGCGTATTGCGCCGCCTTCTCGACCGCCTGCTTGGCGACGCGGATGGTGTTCTTGCGCCGGCCGTAATAGCCCTTGGCGGCCTTGAGCACCTTCTTGTGCCGGGCGTGGGCGGTGACGCCACGCTTGACGCGGGCCATGGCTGGTCTCCTTCCAGGATTGTCGTGGCAACAGTGACGGGCCGCCGCGGTGGGCAGCGGCCGGGCTTCAGCCGTTGGGCATGAAATACTTTTTCACGTTGTCGCCGTCCGCCTTGAACAGGACGCGGGTGCCGCGCAGCTGACGGATCTGCTTGTTGGTGCGCTTGATCATGCCGTGGCGCTTCTGGGCATGCGCCGACATGACTTTCCCGGTGCCGGTGATCTTGAAGCGCTTCTTGGCGCCCGACTTGGTCTTCAGTTTGGGCATTTGGCTCTCCTGTGCCGGCCAACCCGGAAGACCCGTGTGGCCGGTTGTTGCTCGAAATTGAGCGTGCTGATTGAGCACTTCGCCGCCGCCACGGCAGCCCTTTCGGCCGGGCGGCAGGAGGCCGGCTTATGGCAGAGCCGGCGCGGCTTGGCAATGTCCACGCTTGTGCGGGCAG
>DATFWC010000659.1:0-3714 GCA_035259885.1 Xanthobacteraceae bacterium | reverse complement strand
AACTATCGGCTGCCGAAAACCGCATTCGAGAAGCGCCGGCTGGCGGCCGCGCCCGCTGTGGTGGCGCGCTACATCACATCCTGGCAAGTCCGCGGCGCTGCGTCCTCGCTTCATAAAGGTGACCGCCCGCCGTGGTGACGTAAAGGCGGTCGAGATCGCGGCCGCCGAAGCAGCAGCGGTTCGGCGCCTCGGCCGGCAGCGCATGGGTCTCGAGCACGGCGCCGCCCGGCGCGAACACGTAGACCAGAGGCCCCGGGCCGCTGCGCTGCCAGCCGGCGCAGGCTAGGATGTTGCCGTCGGCATCCAGGCACATCCCTTCGACCCCACGGTGCGGCCCGCGGACGTCGTCGCCGAACGTATGCATCACGGTGCAGGGCCCGAGGCTGCCGTCGTCGCGAACCGGATAGGCACGCAGCTCGCGCCGGTGCTCGGCGCGCGGCTCGCCGTCGGCCACATAGAGCGTCTTCTCGTCGCCCGACAGCAGCACCGCGCGCGGCGACACCGTGTCGGTGGTGAGCCGCACCGCGGTCCAGGCGCGGCGCTCGTTGCGCTCGAGGCGCAGCACCGACTGGTGGTCGAGCAGGGGAAAGATTTGGGGCCCGAACGGGATCACCGGATGATGCGGGTCGGTGAAGATGATGCGGTGCTTCCGGTCGACGACGAGATCGCTCGGCTGGTTGTGATACTTTCCGTCGAGCAGCGCATCGACCGCGACAAGCCGCTCGTCCGGCGTGAATTCCACCAGCCTTCGGCCGCCTTCCTGGGCGCCGTAGAGCTCGCCGGCCGGCCCGAAGGCGAGACCATTGACGCGGTTGAGATAGCGCCGCGCCTCGTCGACCGCCCGCGTCTGCGGATCGAAGCGCAACAGCCGGCCTTCGTCGATCGCCGTGAACAGCACCGCCGCGCCGTCCCACACGACGCCGCCGGTCGGGCCGGCGTAAGGGCCGGCGACGAGCTCGAACTCCCAGCTCATGGGCTATCCCTCGCTCATCTCGTAGCCCGCATGAAGCGAAGCGAAATGCGGGAGCGGCCCATCCCGGATTTCGCTGCGCTCCATCCGGGCTACGGCCTCATATGACTCCTGCGCAGTAGGGTGGGCAAAGGCGCGTTGCGCCTTGCTCGCAACGTACGAGGCTGTTCGAGCGCGCCGTGCCCACGCGTTATGAGCCGATGGACCGACCGCGGCGGTCAAAGGCCAGGAAAGCATTGCGCCTCGCCGCAAGACTCGCGGGATCGTCTGGAATCGCGAATGCTGGATGCGTGACGTCGAAGACCGGCAATCTGAGGCCATCTGCAGTGGTCGCGAACACGACGGCGCGGCCGTCTCCGGGGGGAAATCGGATTGCATGACAGATTCCAGATTACGCCGGGCGGACGGGCGGGCGATAAATCGACGGCGCTGTCCTATGATGCCATCCGATCGAGCGCAACCGCGAGGTTGCAATGGAACGTGGAGGCCCAGTTGCGTCCTCGAAGCTCCTTCGGTGGCTCCGGCCATTCGCTGCCGTCGGCCTCGACATCGGCGACGTAACGGAGCAGGACGATTGCCGCGGCCAAGCCCGTGAGTTCGGCCTGGGCCAGTGCAAAAGCCGCTTGCGCTTGGACATCGTCCGCAGTGTTGAACCTCGCTTCCGCCGCGGGCAGAACGGGGTCATCTTCGGCGCAGGTGCCGCGGTCCTGCCCGCCGTGGTCGAACACGCCCTCCTCGACATCGCAAAGGTGGTGCGCCGCCGCCTCGAACTCGGCGAAGGCCGCGGCATGCGCCGCGATTGCCGCGAAGATTGGGTCGGTCGCGGCCACCCGTGTCACAGCCCCTTCGTTCGGAACCGCAACCGTGGCCGCCGCCCCGGCCAGCACGCCGCGGCGCGTCAACCCCCTCGCGCCCGCGCGTGCTGCCGTTGGCGGCGTCGTGACCGGCAAGAGATCGGCATTTGCCGAAACATCGATTTTCGGCATTCTACCCGTCCAAAATGGGCTCTGACCAATTTTGGATCATAGTCAATGACCCAAAATTGGTCAATGGGGGACGCGTGATCAAATCCGAATTGTTTCGTGCCGCGCGCGCGCTTCTCAATTGGTCACAGACCGAGCTTGCCGAGCATGCGGGCATGTCCTTGGCCACGGTCAAGCGGATCGAAACGGGCCGCGGACCCACGGTCTCTGACGATGCGCGTGAGAAGCTTAAGGCCACCCTGGAGGCGGCCGGCATCGAGTTCATGAACGGCACTGCGCCCGGCGTGCGTCTGAAGCCGCGACGGCGCGGGTGATGAACCCGTAGCGCATCAAGAGACGGTGCGTGCAGCAATCACAATTCATTGCCAGCTATCCCTCGCTCATATCGTAGCCCGCATGAAGCGAAGCGAAATGCGGGAGCGGCCCATCCCGGATTTCGCTGCGCTCCATCCGGGCTACGGCCCAACTGCAACGCCCGGAATATTCAACCGCGTGCGCACGACCGAATGGTAGGTGGTCACGAACAGCGCGCGCCAATCGTCGCCGCCCCAGGCCAGGTTGGTGCAATGGCCGGCGAGCAGAAGGCGGCCCAGGAGCGTGCCGCCCTTGTCCATGACGTGAATGCCGCCAGGGCCGGTGCAGTAGACGTTGTCGCGGACGTCGACCTTCATGCCGTCGGCGACGCCGGCCTCGTTGCCGGTCAGCTTGTGGAACAGGCGGCCCGGGCCGATGCTGCCATCCGGGCTGACGTCGAAGGCGCGGATGATGCCGAGCCGCGTGTCGTTGACGTAGAGCAGCTTTTCGTCGGTCGAGAAGGCGAGCCCGTTGGGATAGAGGCAATCGGCGATCGCCAGGTGAACGTCGCCCGCCGGGGTGACGCAGAACACGCCCTGCACGTCGAGGTGCCGCTGCAGGTCGTCGCCCACC
Organism: Xanthobacteraceae bacterium; assembly: GCA_035259885.1. GTDB lineage: Bacteria > Pseudomonadota > Alphaproteobacteria > Rhizobiales > Xanthobacteraceae > DATFWC01. The sequence continues at coordinate 834 of DATFWC010000659.1, read as the reverse complement.
ATCCCGGGGATCACCAGGCCGCCGGGTGAATCCGTGAAATAGATGAGGCCGTCGGAGCGGACCACAATGTCGTTCGGGCTGTTGAACTTCTTGCCCTGGTAGCGCGACGCCAGGGTAACGAAGGCGCCGTCGGGCTCGATGCGCCAGATGGTGCGTGCCGACCAGCCGGCGACGACGAGGCGGTCGTCGCGGTCGAACGTCATGCCGTTGGCATGGCGCGACGGATGCACCAGCACCTCGGCGCCCACGCCCGGCTTCCACTGCCAGATCGTGTCGCCGATGATCTCGGTGAACAGGAGGCGCCGGCCGCGCCGGTCCCACACCGGTCCCTCGCCAAAGACGATGCCGTGAGCGACCTCATCGTGCGGCGGGTCGGAGCCCACGATCTCATCGAGGGCGGCTGCTCTCCGGTCGACATCCATGCGCATTTGCTCCTCTGCGCTCCGATTGTAGCCCGCATGGAGCGCAGCGGAATGCGGGAACAGCCGCTCCCGGATTTCGCTTCGCTTCATCCGGGCTACGGGGAAGCCGGGCCGCGGATCGCTAGATATTGCGGTTTTGCGGGCCTGCGCTGCCAGTCCTTGGCGCTCGGCAGCCGATATGCTATCGCCTGAAGGGCGTCGGCGAACGAATTCACGACAACAAGCGGGCATCGTTTTCTGGCCGCGCCCTGACAGCCCGCGAACGGGATTCCTCCATGCCGGTCACCACCGCCTCCCGCACTCCCAGCGCCGATCTTTTCACCGTGCCATTGGACCAGTCGGATCCGGAGATCGCCGATGCGATCCGGCGCGAGCTTGCGCGCCAGCGTGACGAGATCGAGCTGATCGCCTC
>DATFWC010000658.1:0-4205 GCA_035259885.1 Xanthobacteraceae bacterium | reverse complement strand
CGTGCAGGCCACGGGCCACTACCTGCTGCGCGAGAATCTGGTCAAAGGCAAGAAGTGGTACTCGCTGACGGCGGACTACGCCTTCGGCCACGACCTGCTGCGCGTCGCCAAGAAATTCATGGAGAGCAACGGCGGCCAGTTTGCGGCCGATGAGCTCGTGCCCACCGACGCCACCGACTTCAGTCCGTATCTGTTGAAGATACGCCAGGCGCGCCCCGATCTCGTTATTTCCAATCTTGCCGGCAACCAGATCACCAACTTCATCAAGCAGTATTCCGAATACGGCCTGCCGTTTCCGGTCGCCGGCTTCGGCTTCGACACCGTCGTGGCGTGGGGCGCCGGCAAAGGCAATTTCTCCGGCATCTGGCCGCTGGTGTGGCATCACCTGGTCGATACGCCGAGCTCGAAGAAGTACGTCGACGCGTTCCAGAAGAAGTACGGCAAGCCGCCCGACAACCAGTCGTGGGGCGACTACAACTCGCTCAAGATCGTCGCCCAGTCGATGAGCGAGACCAAGTCAGCCGACCCGCAGAAGCTGGCCGAGCATCTGCGCAAGGGCGCGAAGTTCGACGTGATGAAGGCGCGCGAAGCGTATTTCCGCCCCTACGACAACCAGATGGTCATGGAGATGTATGCCATCAGGGCCAAGGAACCGGCGAAGATGAAGGACCAGTGGGACATCTACGACGCGGTCGGCACCGTGCCTGACCCGAAAGACGACCTCGAGGTCCTGGCGCCCCCCAAGGACGGCTCGTGCAAGATCTCCTGAGAGTCAAAGGACGAGGGCGGATATCAGCGTAGCCGCGCGCTCGGCCTGCTCCCTCTCCCCGGCGGGGAGAGGGGTGGGGTGAGGGGGCAAGTGATTCTCTGAGGCCCTTGCCCCCTCACCCGACTTGCTTCGCTGCGCTTCGCAAGTCGACCTCTCCCCGCTGGGGAGAGGTGGAGCAAGTGGCGCGGCCTGTGCATCACGAAAAGCGGAAAATGCATTAGCCGTGCAGTTCGTTTTCCTCCTCGAGCAGGTTCTCAACGGCCTCCTGGTCGGCGCCTATTACCTGCTCATCGCGCTCGGCCTGTCCCTCATCTTCGCGCTCGGCGGCATCGTCAATCTCGCCCATGGCGGGTTTTACGCCATCGGTGCCTATCTGGCCGTGTTGCTCACCGGCCGCATCGGCTTTGCCGGCGCGTTCGTAGTCTCGCCGATCGTCGTCGGCGTCATCGGCATCGTGGTCGAGCGCCTGCTGTTCCGCCGCTTCTACCGCTCGGATCCGATCCTCAGCCTGCTGCTCACCTTCGGCCTCGCCATGGTGATCGAGCAGGGCCTGCGCATCGTATTCGGCGCCGCGCCGCTGCCGTTCTCGATCCCGCCGGAACTGCGCGGCCAGATCCTGGTCGGCGACTTCATCTACTCGCGCTACCGTCTGGTGATCCTGGCGATTGCTGCCGCCGCCGTGACGGCGACCTGGTTCATCGTCTATCGCACCGCGTTCGGCCGCGTGGTGCGGGCCGGCGTGCAGAATCCCGACGTGGTCGGCGCGCTCGGCATCTCGCTGGCGCCCTACATGACGGCGATTGCCGCCCTCGGGGTCGGCCTCGCCGGCCTTGCCGGCGTGCTGCTGGCGCCGATCTCCGGCGTGCATCCTGCCATGGGGGCGGAAATCCTCACCGCCGCTTTCGTCGTCGTGGTGATCGGCGGACTGGGCTCGTTCTGGGGTGTCATCGCCGCCGCCTTGCTGGTCGGCGTGGTGCGCGGCGTCACCATCTACTTCAATCCGTCGTGGGGCGAAGCCTCCATGTACCTGCTGATGGCGCTGGTGCTGCTGCTGCGCCCGCGCGGCCTGTTCGGCGAGCGCATCGAGAAGTTCGAGTAGGCCGATGCGCCAGGCTCATGCTCCGCTCGTTATTGCCGCGCTGGCGCTGATCGTCCTGCCGGTCGCGCTCGACCTCGTCGGGCTGCCCCTGCGCTCGTCCATCGACGTGGTGGTGTTCGCCATCGCCTGCATGGGCCTGAATGTCCTGGTCGGCCATACCGGCCTCGTCTCGTTCGGCCATGGCGCCTGGTTCGGCCTCGCCGCCTATGCGGCGGCGCTGAGCCAGCGGCACTGGTTTCCCGGCCATATCGTCCTGCCCGCCCTGTGCGCGATCGTCTTTGTCGCCGGCGTCGCGTTCCTGTCCGGCGCGCTCATCCTGCGGCGGCGCGGCGTGTATTTTTCCCTGCTCACCCTGGCGCTGACGGCGCTCCTGTTCGCCATCGCCTATCGCTGGACCGAGTTCACCGGCGGCGAGAGCGGGCTCGGTGGCGTGACGCGCGCAAGCGTGCTCGGCGTCGATCTCGAGGCCGATTGGAGCTATTACTGGGTGGTCGCGGCGACCGGCATGGCAGTCTGCTACGCGCTGTGGCGCTTCCATCGCTCGCCGGTCGGCTCGGTCCTGGTGGCGATCCGCGAGAACGAGCAGCGCGCGCGCTTCATCGGCTATCCGTCGAATCGCTACAAGCTCGTCGGCTTCGTGCTCTCCGCCGCCGTGGTCGGCGTGGCCGGGACGTTGTCCGTGTTCAACCACCGTTTCGCTTCCGCCGAGCCGCTCGCGGTGGCGTTCTCCGGCGAACTCATCGCCATGGTGATCATCGGCGGAATGCGCAGCTTCCTCGGGCCCGCCCTGGGCGCACTGTTCTTCATCCTGTTCCGCGAGTTCCTGTCGATCTGGACGCCGCACTGGCTGTTCTGGTTCGGTCTGTTGTTCGTCGGCTTCATCGTGTTCTCGCCGACCGGCCTGGTCGGCGTCGCCGGCCGCCTGATGGCGCCGTTCCGCCGGCACGTCGTGGAGGCGGCCGCCATGGCGGACCGCCGCGCCGCCGAGGCGATGCCGCTGCCGCAGACCCTGCGCCGGGCGCGCCATGCGGAAGGCGCGGTGCTGGTGGCGCGCGGCTTGACCAAGAGTTTTGGCGGGCTGCGCGCCGTGCGCGGCATCGATCTGACCGTTGGCGACCGCACCCTGCATGCCCTGATCGGCCCCAACGGCGCCGGCAAGACCACGGCCTTCAACCTCGTCTCCGGCCTGTTCGCGCCCGACGGCGGAACCGTCGAGCTCGAGGGCTATTCGATCGCCGGGCTTCGGCCGGAGAACATCACGGCGGCCGGAGTAGGGCGCTCGTTCCAGATCACCAACCTGTTCGCCGGGTTGAGCGTCGAGGAGAACATCCGGCTCGCGGTCCAGGCGCGCCATCGCCGCCGCTTCGCCATCTGGCCGGCGGCCGCGTCACTCGCCGATATCAATGCTGAGACGGCCGAGCTCATCGCCTATCTCGGCCTTGCCGGCCTCGAGCGCGCCGAGGCGGCGTCACTCTCGTATGGCGGGCAGCGCCTGCTCGACATGGGCCTGGCGCTCGCCACGCGTCCGCACATTCTTCTGCTCGACGAACCGCTCGCCGGCCTGGCGGCGGCCGAGCGCCAGCGCGTGGCCGCGCTGGTCAAGACCATGTCCGCCGAGATTCCGATCCTGTTCGTCGAGCACGACATCGACCGCGTGTTCCAGATCGCCGATCGCGTCACCGTGATGAACGAAGGCGAGGTGCTGGTCGACGGCACCGTCGAGGACGCACGCGACAATGAAGCGGTGCGCGATGTCTATATCGGCTCGGGCGCCGCCGAGATCGCAGCCAAACCCCGCGCATCCGCCGCGGTGGCGACGCCGCTGCTGGTGGTCGACAACGTCGATACCTTCTACGGCAAGAGCCACATTCTCAACGGCGTGTCGTTCGCCGTGCAGGAGCACGAGATCGTGGCCCTGCTCGGCCGCAACGGCGCCGGCAAGTCGACGCTGCTGAAGACGCTGATCGGCATCGCGCCGCCGCAGGCCGGCAGCATCATGCTGGCGGGCGAGAGCATGGCGGGCCTGGCGTCCGCCCGCATCGCGCGCCGCGGCATGGGTTACGTGCCGCAGGGGCGCGGCCTGTTCACCGGCATGAGCGTGGCCGACAATCTCGAACTCGGCCGCCTCAAGCGCCGCACCGGCGCCGGCGTTCACTGGGACGAGGAGCGCGTGCTGAAATTCTTTCCGCGCCTGCGCGAGCGCTGGCGCACGCCGGCCGACTACCTGTCGGGCGGCGAGCAGCAGATGGCGGCGATCGCCCGGGCGCTGGCGGGAGACGTTCGCGTGCTGCTGCTCGACGAGCCGTTCGAGGGGCTCTCGCCGGCCGTGACCGAGGA
>DATFWC010000657.1:0-10123 GCA_035259885.1 Xanthobacteraceae bacterium | reverse complement strand
CCGCCGCGGCCAGACTGCGATCCGCATCGAAGGCAGGCCCTACACGACCATCGAGACCAATCTGGTGAAGCGCATGATCGAGGTCGTGCTCGCCGATGCCGAGCTCGCCTTCCGTCCGCTGTCCCCGGTCAAGTTCAACATCGATCGCCTGGAGACCAATCCGCGCTTCGCCGCGATTTCGCGTCCGGCCAACGCCGCTATCCTGGTGCGGCTGCGCATCGACATGGAGGACCGCGGCGGCAACATCGAATTGCTGTTGCCTTACGCGACCATCGAGCCGATTCGTGATGTCCTGTTGCAGATGTTCATGGGCGAGAAGTTCGGCCGCGACGAGATCTGGGAAGGCCATCTCGCCACCGAGATCGGACAGGCCCAGGTCGCCGTCGACGCTGTGCTGTACGAGGCGGAGCTGTCGCTGCGCCGCCTGATGCGGCTCGAGGTCGGCGACACGCTGCCGCTGGATATCAAGCCCGATGCCTGCATCACGGTCCGCTGCGGCGACGTGACCTTGACCGAGGGCCGCATGGGTCGCGTCGGCGACCGCATCGCCGTGCGCATCGCCAAGCCGCTGCGCAAACCGAAGACCACGTTCGCCATGTTCGAGAAGGCGGACGAACCATCCAGCCGAGTGGAGGCTTGAGGTGAGCAACTTTGGACTGATCATCGAGAGCCTGGTCGCGGTCCTGCTGCTGCTCACGATCGCCTACTGCATCATGCTCAATAAGCGTCTGACCCGGCTGCGTTCCGACGAGATGGCGCTCAAGGCCACCATTTCGGAGCTGATCACCGCGACGGAGATCGCCGAGCGTGCCATCGCCGGGCTGAAGGTGACGGTGCGCGAATGCGACCAGGGCCTGGGCGAGCGCCTGCGCACCGCCGAGCGCTTCTCGACCGAGATCGCGCGCCAGGTCGAGGCGGGCAGCGAAATTCTCTCGCGGCTCAACCAGATCGTCGCGGCGAGCCGGCCGGCATCGGCGGCGCCGCCGGCGATCGCGCCGGATGCGCAAGCCACCGCACGCGCGGCGCAGGCCTTTGCGGCGCGCGCGCGCAACCGCGACCACGGCATCGCGGCATGAACACTTTTCTGCGCGAGTTCCGGCTGATCCCGATGGTGCTGTTCGCCACGGCGACGCTGCTGGTGCTGAAACTCGGCGGACTGATCCTGGCCGGCGGCTACACGCTGGCCAGCCCGCGTAAGGCCCAGGCGGACGAGCACATCCGCACCGTCGCCGCCAGGCGCGACAGCGGCCGTTCCTGGGCGCAGGATGTGCTCGGTTATCCCGACATCACTGGCAGCGTCGACAAGCCGCCGGAGAAAGATGCTGGCGGCGGCAAGGGCGACGCCATCAAGGCCGAGAAGCCGGTCGACTTGAGCAAGTCGGAAGGCACGCCGGTGCCGCTCGACGGCCCGCGCATGTCGCCGGCCGAACGTGCCGTGCTCGAACGCCTGCAGGAGCGCCGCCAGGAGCTCGAGCAGCGCGCGCGCGAGCTCGACATCCGGGAAGGCCTGATCGGTGCCGCCGAAAAGCGGCTCGAGGCCCGCGTCATCGAGCTCAAGGATACCGAAGCGCGCATCAACGCCACGCTGGCCAAGAAGGACGACGCGGATGCCGCCCGGCTCAAGAGCCTGGTGACCATGTACGAGAACATGAAGGCCAAGGAGGCGGCGCGCATCTTCGATCGCCTCGACCTGCGGATTCTCATTGACGTGGCCAGCCAGATCAACCCGCGCCGCATGTCCGACATCATGGCCCAGATGACGCCGGAGGCGGCCGAGCGCCTCACCGTCGAACTCGCCACCCGGTCGAACCAGGTGGAGAAGCCGGCCGGCCTGTCCGACCTGCCCAAGATTGAGGGCAAGCCGGGCCGGTAGGCAGACCCCCAGCTTGCCTGAAGCGCGGTCGACGCTCGCGGATTCCACCATTGCTGAGCGCGGTTTAGGCAGACGGTTAAGCCCGCGTTAAACGCGGCCGCCTAGGCTGAAACGCAACCGGCGTGAGCCGACGGCGGAGCGCGGGACCGGTGCGGGAACCAGGATGGCGACCAGATCACTGACGCTCAGGGCGATGCGCGCCAGCGCCGAGGCGCACGTCCCGCCGCGGCTGGGCGCGCGGGTGGTCATCCTGTTCCTGGTCCTCGCACTCCTCGTGCTCGCCGCCATGTCGTTGCTGTTTCCCGCCGCCGCCCGCGCCGAGATGATGAAGGGCGAGGTCAGTACAAATACGAGCGGCGGCTACGCCCGCCTGGTCTTCACCTTTCCAGAAGACAACGAAGCCGACGTGCGGGTCGCCAACGGCATCATCGTCATCGGCTTCCAGAAGCCGGTCGACGTGAAGCTCGACCGCGTGGTCGCCAACGCCGGCGCCTATGTGAGTGTCGCCCGGCGCGATCCCGATGGGACCGCGGTGCGCCTCGCGCTCGTGCGCAAGGTCACCGTGAACACCATGGCGGCCGGCGAGCGGCTGTTCGTCGACCTGCTGCCCGAGAACTGGGTCGGCGTGCCGCCGGGCCTGCCGCAGGAGATCATCGACCATCTCGCCCGGCGCGCCCGCGACGCGGAAAAGAAGGCGCGGCAGACGCTGCTGGTAAGCCGCCAGCGCCAGTTGCCGCCGATCAGGGTGCGGGTCGGCACGCACCCGACGTTCACCCGCTACGTGTTCGAGATGCCCGAACTCGTCCCGGTCTCGGCCGACCAGGACAGGGACAGGCTGAGCCTGCTGTTCGACGCGCCGCTGCGCTTCGATCTCGTAGACGCCAAGGCGGCGCTGCCGCCGGCGGTGGCCGGCATCGTCACGCCGCCGGGCCAGCAGGACACCGCCGAAGTGACATTCACGTTCAACGGCAAGGTCGACTTGCGCACCTTCCGCGAGGACTTGAACTTCGTCCTCGACGTCACGCCGAGCGACGCCGCGGCGGGCGGCAAGGCCGGCGAACTGCCCGAGCTGACAGCCGACGACAAGGCCGCGGCACCGGGCCCGCTGCCGCCGTCGCTGGCAGCGCCTCCGGCCAGGACCGCGCGGCCGCAGGCTCCGCCGCCGGCCGAAGCGCCGCCGAGCGGAACATCGCCGCCGGGCGAGCCGGCCAAGATGGCCGAAGCTCCCGCCGCCGCGCCAGAACCGAAGCCCGCCGCTCCGCCGGCGGGCGCCGTCGCTTCCAGGTCGTCGGAGACCGCGCCGGGCGCGATGCCTCCCGCCGTCACGCTCGAGAGCAATGCGCCGGTCGCCGCCGAGCTGCGGCGCGACAGCGACACGGTGCGGCTCACGTTTCCGTTCGCGGCGCCGACGCCGGCCGCCGTGTTCCGCCGTTTCGACACGTTGTGGCTGGTGTTCGACACCGAGGCGCCGATCGACGTGGCGCGGCTGCTTGGCGATCCAGGCCGCCTCATCCGCAATGCCGAAGTGACGCGCTCCGGGCGCGGGCAGGTGGTCCGTCTCAAGCTCGAGCGCCCGCGCCTCGCCAGTACGAGCACCAGCGGCACGACCTGGACCGTCGCGCTCGGCGACATCGCGCTCGACCGCACCACGCCGGTGACCATCACGCGCGCCAGCCTCGGCGGCAATCGCGCGGTCGGCGTCATCCCGTTCGATGCGCCGCACGAGATCCACCGTCTGGCCGATCCCGACGTCGGCGACACGCTGCTGGTGGTGACCGCGCTGGCGCCGGCGCGCGGCGTGCTGCGCAACCAGGATTTCGTCGAGTTTCGCGCGCTCGCCTCCACCCACGGCATCGTGATCCAGCCGCTGGCGGACGATGTCGCGGCCGAGCTCAACCGCGACAAGATCGTCGTCACGCGGCCGGGCGGGCTCACCTTGTCCGCCGTCAGCAATCAGCTCGGCGACGACCTGCTCGAATCCGGCAACGGCGGCGCGCTGTTCGACTCCTACCGCTGGGGCGCCGACCGCCGCGCCCAGTTCACCGAACGGCAGCGGCAGCTGATGCAGGCCGCCGCCGGCGCGCCCGAAGCCAAGCGCCAGGCCGCGCGCCTCGATCTCGCCCGGTTCTATCTCGGGCGCGAGCTGTTCCCCGAAGCCAAGGCGGTGCTCGACGTCTCCACCACCGAGGATCGCCCCACGGCCGAGCAGCCGTCGGGGCTGATGCTGCGCGCAGTAGCCAAGATCATGATGGACCGCAGCGGCGAGGCGCTGAAGGACCTGGCGAACCCCATCATCAGCAACCTCAAGGACGCGACCCTGTGGCGCGCCTTCGCCCTGGCGCGCCAGGGCAGGTGGAGCGAGGCGCGCGAGGGCTTCAAGAATTCCGAGCAGACCATCACGACGCTGCCCATCGAATTGCAGCGCGCGGCGCTCAAGGAGCAACTGCGCGCGGCCATCGAGGTGCGCGACTTCGGCGACGCCGCGCAGGCGCTCAACGAGCTGGAGACGCTCGGCATTCCGCGCGAGCAGCAGCCGGCGGTCGCGGTGCTGTCGGGCCGGCTTGCCGAAAATCTCGGGCGCATCAGCGATGCGCTCGCCTCCTATCGCTCCGCCGCCGCGTCGCCGGACCTTCCGTCGGCCGCGCAAGGCCGCCTGCGCGAGATTCTGTTGCGCTATTCGCTCAAGAGCCTCTCGCGCAATGACGCCATTGCCGAGCTCGAGGCGCTGACCACGCTGTGGCGCGGCGACGAGACCGAGATCGAGGCGCTGGAGCCGCTGGCGCACTTCTACATCGAGGAGCAGCGCTACCGCGACGCCTTCTACGTGCTGCGCACGGCGCTCGCCGCGCACGCCGCTTCGCCGGTCACGCGCCGCATCCAGGACGAGGCCGCGGCCACGTTCGACAAGCTGTTCCTCGGCGGCCTGGCCGACAGCATGCCGGCGGTCGAGGCGCTGAGCCTGTTCTACGATTTCCGCGACCTGACGTCGTCCGGCCGGCGCGGCGACGAGATGATCCGCCGTCTCGCCGACCGCCTTGTCGCGGTCGATCTGCTCGGCCAGGCGGCCGAGCTGCTGCAGCATCAGGTCGATCACCGGCTGCAGGGCGCGGCACGCGCCGAGGTGGCAACGCGCCTCGCCGTGATCTACCTGATGAACCGCAAGCCGGATCGGGCTTTCCAGGCCCTGCGCGCGACCCGCGCGGCGGAGCTGAGCACCGAGCTGCGCAACCAGCGCCTGCTGATCGAGGCACGGGCCTTGTCCGACACCGGCCGCCACGACCTGGCGCTCGAGGTGGTGGCCAACCTGACGGGCCGCGAGGTCGACCGCCTGCGCGCCGACATCATGTGGTCGGCGCGGCGCTGGCGCGACGCCGCCGAGGCGCTGGAAAAACTATACGGTGAGCGCTGGCGCGAGTTCACGCCGCTCACCGAAACCGAGCGTCCGGACATTCTGCGCGCCGCCATCGGCTTCGCCCTCGCCGACGACCAGCTCGGGCTCGACCGCCTGCGCGAGAAGTACGGGCCGAAAATGGCCGAGGGGCCGCTCGCCCGCGCGTTCGAAGTGGTGACGACGCCGTTCGCCACCAACGGCGCGGAATTCCGCGCCATCGCCCGGTCGGCGGTCGCGGCCGATACGCTCGAGCAGTTCCTGCGCGACATGCGCTCGCGCTATCCGGAAATGACGGCGGCGCCGCCGGCGCCGGCGCCCGAGCCGCAAACCCGCAAGAACGAGCCGCAGCGCTCGACGTCGGCCCCAAGCCCCGCCGGCAGGAGCCGGCAAGTCGCCGCGCGCTGACGCGGCCGCCGACACCATCCCGCAATTGTTGCCGATCCAGCCGGAGGCCGCACGCGGGCGTGGCCCATGCCGTCGCAATCGCCGTCTCGGGGCGCTCGCGGGGTGTGGCCTACGTGGTTCTACTTTTTTGACCTGAATCAATGATCGGATCGCGCTGTTGCCCATGGTGGATCGGGCTTTGTGCGGCGGGAAACCGACATGCAACCGGTCACGGCGGGAATGAAACGGATGACGCTGGGCGAGGGCGGGGTGGCGGCGTTCTTTGCGCTGCTGACCATCCTCAGCGTCATCGGCGCGGGATTAGCCGAGGATGCAGCATTTGCCTTCCACGCCTACCTGACGGCCATTGCCAGCCTGGCCGTCGTAATTTTCATCATCAATCGGTTCTACGAACGGCCTGAGGCGCTGCCGCCGGAGGAGATTCTGGGCAAGCCGAACTACAACATGGGGCCGGTCAAGTTCGCCGCCATCGCCGCCGTGTTCTGGGGCATCGCTGGATTCACGGTCGGCCTCGTCATAGCGCTGCAGCTTGCCTATCCGGTCCTGAATTTCGACCTGCCGTGGACGACCTTCGGGCGGTTGCGGCCGCTGCATACCTCGGCGGTGATCTTCGCCTTCGGCGGCAACGTGCTGGTCGCAACGTCGTTCTACGTGGTGCAGAGGACCTGCCGCACGCGGCTCGCCGGCGATCTTGCGCCGTGGTTCGTGGTGCTCGGCTACAACTTCTTCATCGTCATCGCCGGAACCGGCTACCTTCTTGGCGTCACCCAGTCCAAGGAATATGCCGAGCCGGAATGGTACGCCGACCTGTGGCTCACGATTGTCTGGGTCGTCTATCTGCTGGTGTTCCTGGCGACGCTGATCAAGCGCAAGGAACCCCACATCTTCGTGGCGAACTGGTTCTACCTCGCCTTCATCATCACCATCGCGATGCTGCACCTCGGCAACAATGCGACGGTGCCGGTCTCGGTGTTCGGCTCGAAGTCGTACATCGCCTGGGCCGGCGTGCAGGACGCCATGTTCCAGTGGTGGTACGGCCACAACGCCGTCGGCTTCTTCCTCACCGCCGGCTTCCTCGCCATCATGTACTACTTCATTCCCAAGCGGGCGGAGCGGCCGATCTATTCCTATCGTCTGTCCATCATCCACTTCTGGTCGCTCATCTTCCTCTACATCTGGGCCGGCCCGCACCACCTGCACTACACGGCGCTGCCCGACTGGGCGCAGACGCTCGGCATGACCTTCTCGGTGATGCTGTGGATGCCGTCCTGGGGCGGCATGATCAACGGCCTGATGACGCTGTCGGGCGCGTGGGACAAACTGCGCACCGATCCGGTGCTGCGCATGCTCGTGGTGTCGGTCGCCTTCTATGGCATGGCCACGTTCGAAGGCCCGATGATGTCCGTCAAGGTGGTGAACTCGCTCAGCCACTACACCGACTGGACCATCGGTCACGTGCATTCCGGCGCCCTCGGCTGGGTCGGCTTCGTCTCGTTCGGCGCGCTCTACTGCCTGGTGCCGTGGCTGTGGGAGCGCAAGCTGTACAGCCTGAAGCTCGTGAACTGGCACTTCTGGATCGCCACCATCGGCATCGTGCTCTACATCTCGGCGATGTGGGTGTCGGGCATTCTCCAGGGGTTGATGTGGCGCGCCTACACGTCGCTCGGCTTCCTCGAATATTCTTTCATCGAGACGGTCGAGGCGATGCACCCGTTCTACGTCATCCGCGCGCTCGGCGGCGCCCTGTTCGTCGCCGGTGCCCTGATCATGGCCTGGAACCTGTGGATGACGGTCCGCAGCTCCGAGGCAAGCAAACCTGCGCCGCTGGCGCTGCAGCCGGCGGAGTGAGTCATGTCGCTGTGGTCCCGCCATAAGCCGCTCGAGACGAACTCGATCCTGCTGGTCATCGGCATTCTTCTCGTCATCGCCATCGGCGGCCTCGTCGAGATCACACCCCTGTTCTATCTCAAAAGCACGATCGAGAAGGTCGACGGCGTGCGTCCGTACACGCCGCTCGAACTCGCCGGCCGCGCCATCTACGTGCGCGAGGGCTGCTACACCTGCCATTCCCAGATGATCCGGCCCCTGCGCGACGAGGTCGAGCGCTACGGCCACTACTCGCTGGCGGCCGAGAGCATGTACGACCACCCGTTCCAATGGGGTTCCAAGCGCACGGGTCCGGATCTTGCGCGCGTCGGCGGCAAGTATTCCGACGAGTGGCACGTCGCGCATCTCAACGACCCGCGCGCCATCGTGCCGCAGTCGGTCATGCCGGGCTATCCGTTCCTGGCGTCCACCGAGCTCAATGCTTCGGCGGCCGCCGCGCACATGCGGGCGAACCGCGCGGTGGGCGTCCCCTACAGCGACGAGCAGATCGCCCAGGCTGCGGCCGACGTGTACGCCCAGGTCAACCCCGACAACCCGGGCGTCGCCGAATTCCTCAAGCGCTATCCGAAGGCGGTCGTGCGGGACTTCGACGGCAACCCCAGGAGCGTGACCGAGATGGATGCGCTGATCGCCTATCTGCAGATGCTTGGCACGCTCGTCGATTTCAAGATCTACGACGCCAAAGCCAACGTGCGCTGACGAGAGAATATCATGAAAGCGGTCATCACCTTCACCAACTGGGCGTCAGATCTCGTCGGCACGCTGTGGACGCCGATCTTCGTCGGTCTGTTCCTCGCGATCGTCGTCTATGCCGTATGGCCGGGGAACCGGCGGGCGTTCGACGCGGCCGCGAAAATGCCGCTGCGCGAGGATTGAAAAATGACCGAGCACACCGAGATCGACGCGATCTCGCGCACGGCCACCACCGGGCACGAGTGGGACGGCATCAAGGAGCTGAACACGCCGCTGCCGCGCTGGTGGCTGTGGCTGTTCTACGCCACGATCGTATGGGCGGTGGGATATTGGATCGTCTACCCGGCCTGGCCGACGTTCACCGGATACACCCGCGGCCTGTTCGGCTATTCCACGCGCGGGCAGGTCGAAGCGGATCTGGCCGCGCTTCGACGCGCGCGCGGCGACAAGGCCGCGGCGCTGGCGAGCGCCTCGCTCGACGAGATCGAGAAGGATCCGGCCCTGCTCGCCTTCGCCCGCGCGCAGGGCAGGGCCGCGTTCGGCGACAATTGCGCGCCCTGCCACGGCAGCGGCGGCGCCGGCGCCAAAGGGTTCCCCAACCTCAATGACGACGACTGGCTGTGGGGCGGCACGCTCGCCGAGATCCACCAGACCATCGAGTTCGGTGCCCGTTCCGGCCATGCCAAGGCGCGCGAGAGCCAGATGCCGGCATTCGGCCGGGACGGCATCCTCAAGCCTGACGAGATCGTGGCAGTCGCCGGCCATGTGCGCGCTCTGGCCGGTCTGCCGGTACGGCCGCAAAGCGACCGCGCCCTCGGCAACAAGCTGTTCGCCGACAATTGCGAGGTCTGTCACGGGCCCGACGGCAAGGGCAAACAGGAGATCGGGGCGCCCAACCTCACCGATGCCATCTGGCTGCACGGCTCCGACGAGGCGACGATCATCGACGTCATTGCCAATTCGCGCGCCGGCGTCATGCCGGCCTGGGCCGGGCGCCTCGATCCGGTCACCATCAAGTCGCTGGCCGTGTACGTGCACACGCTCGGCGGCGGCAAATGAGCCCGCATGGGCGAACGGCGAAGGGAGCTCAGGCGATCCTGTCGAGATGAGCAAGCCGATCGATCCTGCCGAGTTCGCCGCGGACGGGCCGCTCTATGCGGCCCGCAAGAAAGTCTATCCGCAGAGCGTTTCCGGCACCTTCCGCAACATCAAATGGGCCCTGATGGCGGTGTGCCTCGGGATCTACTACCTGCTGCCATTTGTGCGTTGGGACCGCGGCCCGCAGGCGCCGAACCAGGCTGTGCTGGTCGATTTCCCCAACAGCCGGTTCTACTTCTTCTTCATCGAGCTGTGGCCGCAGGAGGTCTACTACTTCACCGGCCTCCTGATCGTCGCCGCCATGGCGCTCTTTCTGATGAACGCCATCGGCGGCCGCATCTGGTGCGGCTACCTCTGTCCGCAGACCGTGTGGACCGACCTGTTCTACGCGGTCGAGCGCTGGATCGAGGGAGACCGGCGCGAGCGCATCCGCAAGGACAAGGGGAGGCTCTCGCTGCGCCGGGCCGGCGAAGTGACGGCCAAGCACTCCATATGGCTGCTGATCGCCTGGTGGACCGGCGGTGCCTGGGTGCTCTACTTCGCCGACGCGCCGACCTTGGTGTGGCAGCTCGCGACATTTCAGGCGCCGTTCGTCGCCTATCTGTGGATCGGCATCCTGACGTTCACCACCTACACGCTCGCCGGCTTCATGCGCGAGCAGGTCTGCACCTACATGTGTCCGTGGCCGCGTATCCAGGCGGCGCTGACCGACGAGTGGGCGCTCAACGTCACCTACCGCTACGACCGTGGCGAGCCGCGCACCTCGGTGAAGAAGG